>CAYPSX010000075.1:0-15899 GCA_964413185.1 uncultured Bacteroidales bacterium | reverse complement strand
TTTACCAATGGTGAGCGCCGCCTTATTGCCCTTTCTAACGATTTTCCGGTTCGCTTGCTGTACCTGCGCGACGATGACATTCCGCAATACGTTGCCGATGGCGTCGCCGATATTGGTATTGTGGGCGAGAACGAGGTGCAGGAAAAAAATAAACCTGTCGATGTTGCTCTCAAACTGGGTTTTGCCAAATGCCGTTTGTCACTGGCCATACCCAAAGAAATTGACTATTCAGGCCTGAAGTGGTTTGCAGGCAAACGCATTGCCACATCGTATCCGCAAATTCTGAGTAAATTTTTACTGGAAAAAGGCATTCGCGCTGAGGTGCACACCATTAGCGGTTCTGTGGAAATTGCGCCCGGAATTGGTTTGGCCGATGCCATTTTTGATATTGTCAGTTCAGGAAGTACGCTCATCAGCAACGGGTTAACTGAGGTCGAAACCGTTATGCGCAGCGAAGCAGTCATGATTCAAAACAAAGCCATCACCCCTGAAAAACGAGCACTGCTCAACAAACTTATTTTCCGCATAAAAGCTGCACAAGCCGCAGAAAATAACAAATACATCCTCCTGAACGCCCCCAATGAAAAACTTGAGGAAATTATAGCGCTCATTCCGGGCATGAAAAGCCCGACGGTTGTGCCACTGGCAGATGAGGGCTGGAGTTCTGTGCACTCCGTGGTGAATGAAAACCAGTTCTGGGAAATTATAGACGAGTTGAAAAAGGCCGGTGCACAGGGAATTTTGGTCACGGCACTGGAGAAAATGATTGTATAACCGGTAACGCTAATTAAAATGAACTACTTAGAATTCAAAAATAAAGAAGATTTGACCAAAATTTGTCAACGACCGGTGATGAGTGTGCAGGAAATTATGCCGGGTGTGAAGAACATAATCGACAATGTGCGGCAAAAAGGCGATGAGGCGCTGATTGCTTACTCAAAGATGTTTGACGGTGCACAACTCGCGAACTTAAAAGTGACTAAAAATGAGATGGAACGTGCTTCCAGGAATATCTCTTGCGAGTTAAAAACAGCCACTGAAGGCGCTGCGCGTAACATATCGAGATTTCACAAATCACAAGTTCCACAAAAAATTTCCTTAGAAACGGCTGCCGGCGTTTATTGTGAACAGCGTGCGATTCCTATTCAACGTGTTGGACTTTACGTTCCGGGCGGCACTGCGCCTTTGTTTTCTTCTGTACTTATGCTTGCAATTCCAGCAGTGCTGGCCGGATGCAATCAAATTGTACTGGTTACACCGCCGGATAAAAACGGCAAAATTCCCGATACTATTCAATTTGCAGCACTAACGGCCGGTTTGGAAGAAATCTATTGTGTTGGTGGTGCACAGGCAATCGGGGCAATGATTTTCGGTACGGAAACCATTTCTGCTGTGGATAAAATTCTCGGGCCGGGCAACCAATACGTCACGGCAGCCAAGCAACTGGCTCTGCTCAATGGAGTAGCCATCGATATGCCCGCGGGTCCCAGCGAAGTCGCCGTTGTTGCTGATAGTAATGCCAACGAAAAATTTGTTGCTGCTGATCTTCTTTCTCAGGCCGAACACGGCCCCGACAGTCAGGTTTTGCTCATTTGTACAGCTGAAAATAAAATGCGCAAAATAATGCAGGAGACAGAAAATCAACTCAATCAGCTTCCGCGAAAAGAGATTGCAAAGCAGGCATTGGAAAAAAGTTATGCTGTAAAAGTAAGTTCACTGCAACAAGCCATGGAAGTGAGCAATGCCTATGCACCTGAACACTTGATTTTGTCTGTTGAGAAACCGCGCGAACTTGCGCAACTGGTTATCAATGCCGGCTCTGTGTTTTTAGGCGAACTGACACCTGAAAGTGCAGGCGATTATGCTTCAGGTACGAACCACACTTTGCCTACAAATGGTGCGGCGCGAGCTTTTAGTGGCGTCAACATGGATGCTTTTTACAAAAAAATCACTTTCCAGGAACTCTCTCCACAAGGCGTGCGGAGCATTGGCAAAAATGTAGTGCAAATGGCAGTTAGCGAAAAACTTGAAGCACACGCCAATGCTATGCGTTTGAGAATAAATTCAATGAACCAATAAACCCGGAAAAGATGAATATTCAGGAATTAATACGACCGAACATCCGAAAATTAAAGCCTTACGCGTCAGCCCGCAGTCAGGCCAATGTGCAGGAAAACCTATTGCTCGATGCCAATGAAAATCCGTTTAGCGATGCGGGCAGATACCCGGATCCACAGCAAAAACAAGTCAAACAAGCTTTATCGGCTTTTTACAGCATACATGAAAACAGTATAATGCCAGGCAATGGTTCAGATGAGCTTATCGACCTTATTTTAAGGGCTTTTGTAGTGCCGGGCAGGGACAATATCATCACACTTAATCCGTCTTACGGCATGTACAAAGTGGCTGCACAGGTGCAAAATGCTGAAATCAGGGAGATTTCTACAACCGAATGTTTTCAGATTGATGTTGAGGAAGTTATGCGCGCGACGGACGCTAAATCCAAAGTAATATTCCTGTGTTCGCCTAACAATCCCACTGGAAATTTGCTCAATGAAAAAGATATTGAAACTGTGCTGCATTTTTTCCCGGGAATTGTGGTCGTTGATCAGGCTTATGTCGATTTTTCCGATAGCAAGCCCTGGAGAGAGCGAATTCGGGAATTTCCGAATCTGGTTGTGCTGCAAACTTTTTCTAAAGCCTGGGGACTGGCATCTATTCGGGCCGGATTACTTTTTGCCAATCCCGAAATTGTTGAAGTACTCAATAAAATTAAGCTTCCGTACAATGTAAATGAACTTACGCAGCAAAAAATACTACAAGCTCTGAAAACCCCAAAAGTTGTATCGAACTGGATTCAAGAGATTAAAGCTGAGCGCAATTTTCTGAGCCGGGAATTATCTCAATTAACAATGGTGGAAAGCGTTTTTCCTTCGGATGCTAACTATTTACTGGTTAGATTTAAAGATGCCAATAGCGTTTACACACAGTTGCGCAAAAAAAACATCGTTGTCCGCAACCGCAGCAATCAACATTTATGTGAAAACACATTACGCATTACCATTGGAAAACCGGAAGAAAACAGGCGACTTTTATCAGCGCTCACCGAAATTGAAAAACAACCGGGCTCAGCGCAATTCACGATTTTTTTTTACAAAGATTAAAGCAAAAAATATGAAAAAAATACTCTTCATAGACCGCGACGGAACCATTCTCGAAGAACCGGCAACGGATTTTCAGATCGACAGTCTTTCGAAATTCCGGTTTGTGCCGGGAGTGATTTGCGCACTAAAAAATATTGTTGCCAAAACCGATTTTCGGTTGGTACTGGTTACCAATCAGGATGGACTGGGCACCGGAGCTTTCCCGCACGAAAATTTTGAACCGCTGCAAAAACTGATGGTTCAAATTTTAGCCGACGAAGGCATTGTTTTCGACGCCATTCACATCGACCCTTCGTTACCCAAAGACAACAGCCCAAACCGCAAACCCGGTACAGGCATGTTGAAAAGCTACTTTAACGGCCAATACAATTTGGCCGAATCGTTTGTTATTGGCGACCGGCTCACCGATGTTGAGCTGGCAGAAAACATCGGGGCACAGTCCATTTTTTTAGGCGATAGAATTATAAGGGAAAGCTACAGCAGTTTGGCATTGCAAACCACAAATTGGAACGAAATCGAATCCTTCCTGACTACGCCTAATCGCAGTGTTACCATTGAATCAAAAACCAACGAAACGCAAATCGCCATCAACCTTAATCTTGATCGATTTGCAGATCCTGAAATCAATACAGGAATCGGCTTTTTCGATCACATGCTGGCCCAGATTGGTACGCACAGCCAAATAAGTCTGAATGTTAATTGCAAAGGCGATCTTGAGGTTGATGAACACCACACCATCGAAGATGTAGGACTGGCGTTGGGCGAAGCTTTTGCAAAAGCAATGAGCAACAAAAGGGGACTCAACCGCTACGGCTTTTCATTGCCAATGGACGAAGCAGCGGCCAATGTGCTAATCGATTTTGGCGGAAGACCATACCTCAAATGGAACGTAAAACTCATTCGCGACTCGTTGGGCGGTATCGATTCCACACTTTTTGAGCACTTTTTCAGGTCGTTTGCGCAAAAAGCGGGTTGCACTTTACACATTGAAGCCACAGGCGAAAACGATCACCACATCATGGAAGCAGTGTTCAAAGCACTGGCGAGGGCTATAAAAACGGCCATCATCATCAATAAAGATCAAATATTACCATCAACTAAAGGAAAAATTTAATTAAAATGATAATCCTTTTTTGCACCTAAGTTAGCAGCTTGATTTTCTTCATTTGCCCCTTGCCCTGAAGGGAGTGAAGAAAATCAATTGCTCCCTTTAGGGTCTGGGGTAAAACAATTGATTTTCTGAAAATTGATTGTAGACAAAGTACAAAAACGGATAACCATAAAAATTGAAACAATGAAAGTAATCATTATAAAATACAATGCCGGAAACATTCAATCTGTGGATTTTGCCTTGCAACGACTTGGCGAAAAAGCAGCAATTACCGACGACAAAGCCGAAATTGAAAACGCCGACAAAGTAATATTTCCCGGCGTGGGCGAAGCTGGTTCTACAATGAAATATTTACGTGCTTCTCATCTTGCACAAACCATTTCCCAACTCCAACAACCCGTTTTGGGAATATGCCTGGGCATGCAATTGATGTGCGCCAGCTCGGAAGAGGGCAATACCGAAGGTCTATCCATTTTTCCGCAAAAAGTGAAAAAGTTTGCATCGCGCCCGGGAATAAAAATTCCCCACATGGGATGGAATAAGATTGATGCGGTGAGAGATGGTATTTTTAAGGTGTTGGATGACCGGTTCATGTATTTTGTGCATAGTTTTTATGTGCCTGACAGTCAAAACACAACACTCAAATGCACTTATGGCGATACTTTTTCAGCAGCTATGCAAAACAAAAATTTTTACGGCGTACAATTCCACCCAGAGAAAAGTGGCGATGCAGGAGCCGAATTTTTAAACCAATTTTTACAATTATGATTGAAATTATACCAGCAATAGATTTGATAAATGGTGAATGTGTTCGTCTTAAAATGGGCGACTTCGACCAAAAAACCATTTACAGTAAAAATCCGCTTGAGGCAGCCAAACAATTTGAGCATAACGGAGCACAGCGTTTACACATTGTAGATTTGGATGCGGCCAAAACCGGAAAACTCACCAACACGCCCATCATTACAGAAATTGCACAGCAAACAAAACTTAAAATTGATGTGGGTGGCGGTATAAAAACGGAAAAACAAATTGAAAAGCTGTTAAAATCCGGGGTTAGGGCAGTAAATATTGGTAGTGAAGCATTTAAATCACCGGAGAAATTCAAAATCTGGCTCAAAAAGTTCGGAAGTCAGCAAATTTGGCTTTCTGCCGATACGCGTAACGGTAATGTAGCTATTAACGGATGGCAAAAAACAACCGAAACGCCACTTGAGAAATTTATTACGGAGTTTTTACCTTTTCAGCTTAAAAATGTGGTGGTTACACCCATAGAAAAAGATGGAATGATGAACGGCCCCGACACATCACTTTATCAGTCGCTAATTCAAAAATTCCCTGGGATAAATATTATTGCCAGCGGTGGTGTAAGTTCCTTGCAAGATTTGGAGGCGCTTGAAAAGACAGGAGTGGGAAAAGCCATTGTGGGAAAAGCACTGTACGAAAACCCGGAGCTGCGACATCAATTTTTCTAGAACAAAGTCGCGGTGTGTTCAGTAACGCAAAGTCGCGGTGTGAGTTCGGTGAAAAAAGAGCTTAGGCCTATAAACTGGTAAAATATCAATTAAACCCCTCACGCTTCGACACACACGAATTAACTCCATAACTTAATCAACCAAATTACTATGCTAACAAAAAGAATCATACCCTGCCTCGATATTCGCAACGGACGAACCGTAAAAGGCATCAACTTTAAAGAAATTCGCGATGTGGGCGATCCGGTAGAACTGGGAAAACTCTACAGTGCTTCCGGAGCCGATGAACTGGTATACCTCGATATAACTGCCACACAGGAAGAACGTAATGCTTTTCCTGATCTGGTTCGGCGCGTGGCAAAAGAAATAAACATTCCGTTTACCGTAGGTGGCGGGATAAAAACCGCCGAAGATGCAGCTATTTTGCTCAAAGCCGGAGCCGATAAAGTTTCAATAAATTCTGCTGCAGTCAATAATCCCGAACTCATCAACCAAATAGCATCAGCCTTTGGCAACCAATGTGTTGTGCTCGCGATTGATGCATTGGAAACCAACGGCAATTGGGAAGTATACACCAGCGGTGGCACAAAATCATCGGGAAAAAAACTTTTTGCCTGGGCGCAAGAAGGCGTAGAAAGAGGTGCCGGCGAAATCCTTTTCACCTCCATGAATCACGACGGAACCACGAACGGGTTTGCCAATGAGGCGCTGAAAAAACTTTCTGAGCAATTAAGCGTGTCGGTAATTGCCAGTGGCGGCGCAGGCAAAAAACAGCATTTCATTAATGCATTTAAACTCGGAAAAGCTGATGCTGCATTGGCAGCCAGTGTTTTTCACTATGGGAAAATCCAAATTAGTGAACTAAAAAAATATTTAACCAACGAAGGAATAGCTATTCGTAATTGAGTGATTGAGTGATTGAGTTGATTGAGTGATTGAGTTAATTAGTGCCAATAAGATAACTACCTATATTCTATACTTTGATAAGAAAGCGTCAAAGACAAAATCTGTTCTGATGAAATCGGAAGCTTTCGAAGACTATTTAAAAATCTAAAAAAACTAAACACGATGAACGATATAAACATAGATTTCGACAAACAAAACGGTCTGGTCCCGGCCATTGTGCAAGATAATGAAACAAAACAAGTGCTCATGCTCGGTTACATGAACGCCGGGGCATTGCAAAAAACCCGGGAAAGTGGCTTGGTAACATTTTTCAGTCGCAGCCGTCAAAAATTGTGGACAAAAGGTGAAACAAGTGGTAATTATTTGAATGTGGCGGAAATTAAAGTTGATTGCGATAACGATACGTTGCTCATCCTGGCTAATCCCAAAGGTGCAACTTGCCACACCGGCAATTACAGTTGTTTTGGCACACCTAAAAACAACATTTTGGCATTTTTGCCGCAATTGCAAAACCTCATTGACCGGCGCAGAATCGAAATGCCCGAAAACTCTTACACCACCATACTTTTCAACAAAGGCATTGACAAAATCGCCCAAAAAGTAGGCGAGGAGGCCGTAGAAACCGTTATCGAAGCAAAAAACGCGAACGATGAAAAACTGCTCAACGAGTCAGCCGATCTTATATATCACCTGATTGTTTTGCTTAGTGCTCGTAATTTGAGCATAAGCGATGTAGAGCAGGTGTTAATTGAAAGGAATAGGCAAAAACCGTAACGATAGTAATTGTTTCACATAGCGAAGCCCTCACTATAAAAATAGACAAGTGAAGGTTTGGCATAAATTTTACACGGAATGCTTGTCGCTGATTTTGGGTTTATGCCGCTCAAACTACACATCTACAAGGGGTTGTAATTCCTTGTTATCGGAAAATCCGATGCTGTTTCAAATAATCGAAATTGCTATTATTTGGAAACGCCCCGGACAATGGCAATGAAACGTTGATAGGAAACGGAATTGTAGAGACGCACGGTCGTGCGTCTCTACAGGCGGTGCGTATCTACAGACGCGTTTTCAATTTTCTTACATTATTTTTTTGCGCACCGGCCCCAAATCTTTCACCCATTGGTTAACGACATATTCGTTCAGTTTGATCCATTTTTTTGCTCCTTCAATGGGGTCTTCGGCCATACGAACTTCGTACACTAGCGAATTAAGCTGCTTTTCAGACAGTTGCATACGTTCGAAAAAACGTACTGCATGAGGATGTTTTTCTTTCAAGCCTTTGTGGCTCAATGCATAAATCTTTTCTCTTTCGCCAAACAACCCGTCCGGATCCTCAAGAAAACGCACATCGTAACGGGCAAAAATCCAGTGTGGCTCCCAGCCGGTTACTACTATATTTTCGCGGCGCTTTATGGCTTCTTCGAGTTTCTGAACCATTATTTGTTCTGTGAAATTTTTTAAAGGGGCAGTGAACTTACTTTTTTCGATAATTGCCCGGGCCTTATGCATTACACCTGCCCCTGAATCAATTCCAATGATGGGGTTCGTATAATCTTGCAGATCGCTTATAGTTTTTAACGGGCTGTAATCGGGCACAACAAATCCTGTTCGGGCTTCGGGATAAATAATGCTAAGCTTTTCAATGTTTTCGGCATGTTTATCGTAATACTTTTTTTGTGTAACGGGTAACCAGGCATCGCAAAAAACATCGTAGCTTGCATTGCCTACTTCAGCATAAGCTGATTCCACATCGGTAAGTTTCGTAATAACTTTATAATCGAGTTTTTTCTCGAGCAGAACTGTTGCCAGGTGGTTAATAGCCACACTTTCTGACCAATCGGTATAAACCATTTTAATGGTACGCTGATCTTCCTCGTTTACAGAGCTGTAATCGCATGATCCCACTACAAAAACAAAGGCGATGCCCACTATACTAATTAATGTTTTTTGTATCATAATTAATGAGTTTTAGTCAAACAATGCATCTAGAAATCCAAGCGTTTGCTTGCGGTCTTTTACCACAAAAACAGCAATATTTTTCTCGGACCCGGCAAGTTTCTCCGATGTATTATCAAGTATTACATCGGCCAGATTCGATTTTATTTTCGACCCGATAAGTATCATATCAGCGCCAATATTCAATGCCTGATTATACAGAATTTGTGCTTCTTCATTTTCTATGTCTACTGACCAGGTACAGGGAATTTCCTGCGGTTCGAATTGCAACTTTCCGGCAAATTTTTGGAATTCTTTCCGGGTATATTTCTGTACGTGCTCATTTATCTTACGCTCATCCTCTGCCGTGTTCTGCGGGAAATAGGTAAGTGGCAGTTTATGAACATGGTGACATGAGATCTTTGCCCCGGTATATTCTCTAAGCTGCATTGCCATTTTCATGGTTACCGCGGTTATTTTAGAAAAGTCCATGCGAACCATCAGGTGATCAATTTTAGGTTGTGTTGTTTCGCTCACCAAAAGAACCGATGAAGGTGTAACGCTCATAATTTTTCGCACAACTCCGCCACGACCTTTATAACCGACTTTTTTGCCCATTAATGTGAGGGTAATGTTATGCTTGCGGGTATAATGAATCGTGGTTTCCGTAGTATAACCTTCCTCAATGGCCACGATAGTTTGTACGTTATCGTGGTGTTGGAACAGGTTATTAACTTTTTCGTCCAATTCTTCTTTAACGATTTCGGTAAGCGGTTTTTCCATTCCCGGAAAACTATCAAGAATATCTTTGGGGATATCATAAGACCGAACCACATGCATGAACGTAATGCTTTGTGGCTTAAATTTTTCTACCACAAAGTTGCTGTACCGGATCAAAAATTCGTCCATATCTGTAAGGTCGAGACAAACCAAAATATGATTGAGTTGATTCATATTGCTAAATTTTAAGTTATGATTTACTGTTTTTTTGTGCAGAACCGCCACCTTTATCGCGTTTTCTGATAAGGTTGGCAATCGTTTCCTGGTACTCTACACGTTCCTGCTCGCGCTCTTTCTCGGTAATTTCCCGATACTCTTCTTTTAATCCTTTTAGGAGACTAAATGCCAAAATTACCAGGAGCATGGCAAACGGAAGTCCCATAGAAATGGCTGCAGTTTGCAGCGCACCTAATCCACCGCCGAGGAGAAGTACGGCAGCTACGGCACCTTCAGTAAGTGCCCAAAATATTCGTTGCGCCACGGGTGCATCTAATTTTCCGCCGGCTGTAAGACTGTCTACCACAAGTGAACCCGAGTCGGAAGAAGTTACAAAAAAGCTTGTTACAAGCACAACTCCAACGAATGAGGTAACGAGTGATAATGGAAACTGTTCCAAAAGCACATACAACGATGTGGCAACATTTTCAGATACGGCACCGGTAATATCGGCCATGGAGTTGAGCTCGAGATAAATTGCACTTCCTCCAAATGTTGAAAGCCAGAAGAACGTAAGTAAAGTAGGTACAATCAGCACGCCCAGCACAAACTCTTTCAATGTTCGTCCGCGAGAAATACGGGCAATAAACATTCCCACAAACGGCGACCAACTAATCCACCATGCCCAATAAAAAACAGTCCAGCCATTTTGCCAATCAGACTGCTGATACGTTTCTGTCCAGGTAGAAGCCCGAAAAAAACTTTGAATATATCCGCCAATGTTTTGCACAAAAGAATCGAAAATAAACAACGACGGACCCACAATAACCATAAACAACAGGAATATACCGCCCAAATACATGTTTAACTGGCTCAAACGCTTAACACCACCGCTCAAACCGGCTACAACAGAGCCCGTTGCGGCAAATGTAATAAGCGTAATCAGTATCACTTGTGTGGTAACGTTATCAGGCAAATCGAAAAGATGGGCAAGACCGGCGCTTACTTGCTGAACGCCGAGACCTAGCGAAGTAGCAAGCCCGAATAACGTAGCAACAACAGCTAACACATTAATGACTTTGCCCCATGGCCCGTGTACTTTTTTACCCAAAAGCGGATAAAAAACAGAGCTGATAGTCAGCGGCAACTTTTTATTAAAAGTAAAAAATGCCAGTGCCATACCCACTAACGCATAAATTCCCCATGCGTGTAAACCCCAATGCAAAAAGGTTGTTTCCATTGCGATTTGAGCAGCCTGTACGGTTTCACCTTCACCTGTTGGCGGGTTTGTAAAATGGTTCATGGGCTCTCCCACGCTCCAAAACAATATACCGATTCCCATTCCGGCACTAAAAAGCATGGCAAACCATGCACTCATAGAAAATTCAGGTTTAGCTTTATCGCCTCCTAAACGAATTCGCCCGTATTTACTAAACGCGATATAAAAAATAAAAAACAGGAAAAAGTTAATCGAAAGCACAAAAAACCATCCTCCATAATCCGAAATACCATCCTGCATGGTGGAGAAAACTTTCTCCATCGGTTTTCCTACGATTAATGTAATAGCAATAAACAGTACAATAAGTACTGCTGCGGGCCAAAAAACCGGCCCGTCTACATCAAAGTATTTTTTATTGCTTTTGAGGTGTGCCTCATCGTCATGAATTTTCTTCGTTGGTTTTTCCATAGACATAAATTAGAGTTCCCACAAGTATTAAAGATTAAAATTAAACCAACAACACGAGAAAGCCAAATATTAAATTGTCACAACCTGAGATAGGAGTTAAACAGATTTTGAGATATTCACAAAGAGTTACTATTCAGTTATTTATAAAAAATCAAGGTTATTCGCTGAAAAAACAGTATTTTAGCGCCGCAAAATTAATAACCGATTAAATACCATATTATGGGACGTGCATTTGAATATCGCCGGGCGGCGAAAGAAAAAAGATGGGACAAGATGTCGAAAATTTTTCCCAAACTGGCCAAGGCCATCACAATAGCTGCAAAAGAAGGCGGCTCCGACCCGGAAATGAATCCCAAACTTCGTACTGCGATTCAAAATGCCAAGGCACAAAACATGCCTAAAGACAATATTGAAAATGCCATAAAGCGGGCAGATGGTAAAGATGCCGACAGTTACACCGAAATAAATTACGAAGGTAAAGGGCCGCACGGAGTTTTGGTTTTTGTTGAATGCATGACCGACAATACTACGCGTACCGTTGCCAATGTAAAATCATATTTCAACAAGGCCGGCGGAAGCTTGGTTCCCAACGGATCATTGGAGTTCTTGTTCGACCACAAAGCTGTAATCGAGTTTGAAAAAACAGATGAAATTGACACAGACGAAATGGAACTGGAATTGATTGATGCCGGGCTAGATTCCATTGAAGAGCACGAAGGCCGTGTATACGTTTATGGCGATTACACGGACTTTGGCGATTTATCGAAAGCTATTGAAGACAAAGGCATTGACATAAAAAAAGCCAGTTTGCAGCGCATACCCAACAGTCCGGTAGAATTTTCCGAAGAACAACTCGATGAAATTGAAAAAATGCTCGATAAACTGGAAGATGATGACGATGTACAGGCGGTGTTTACCAATATTGCGTAATATTAATGATAGAAACATATCTAAAAAAGAGTTCGGGTACGGGGATATAAACTGAACTCTTTTTTTGAAGATGGTCGCTGAAAAATACATGTACCTACCTACTTACCTGAATTGAATTCTACCAGATTTGCCCAATCTATTACTCCATTATCATCACAAAATTCATTTGCAAATTCCTTAGTAAACTTATTTATCATAAATGAGTATGATTCAAGAAAGTCATCATTCTTCTCTTTAGCTTTATGTCCCAATGGCTCAACAATATCTTTGTATAAATTGGGTTGCCCGGAAATAAATTCCCAAAAATTCTGACCACAATACTTAAAATATTCCCCTTTATCCGGATTATTATCACGCCCATAGCAACATCCATTAACAGCTAAAACCACAATTCCTGAATTACTCGTTCTAAGTGCTTTTCTGGCAGTAATAAAATCTGATTTCATTTTAGCTATTTGGCCGCTATTACCCCAATTAGGCCCTGATTTTATGGATACAATGTATCGAATATTTTCTTTGTCAAACTCCAAATCTATTCCTGTAATGCCTGATTTCCAACCATTGTAAACTTTCTGATTTATAAATATCGCTAAACCCTCTAACCAATCGCCAAATAATGCTTCTTCATTTGAAGAAATATATGCATCTGTTAATTTCCTTATGATTTGTTCTGCAGTAAGCAAATATTTTGCTCTAAATAAGTATGGGTTTTTTCTTTTTAAAACAGTTTTTAGCTTTAGTCTGTTAAGACTATCTATTCTCTTTTGGTGAAAAGTTCCGATATTATCTTCAACGTATTGGGTTACATTTTCTATTCTTAACTTACTCATAATTATTTTGGGGCTCAAATAATACTAATTTCTTTGGTTCAATTTGCTCATTAATAAAGTCATAATATTCTTTATACACTTCAATACCGATAGAATGTCTGCTCATTCTCTGCGCTACAAAATTGGTTGTGCCTGATCCTGTGAACGGGTCTAAAACTACATCTCCCTCTTTTGTAAAAAGTTTTATGAACCATTCAGGTAATTTCTCCGGGAATGCTGCGCTGTGTTTCTTATTACTACACTCTGTCGATAAATGTAGTACATTACTTGGATAAGCTTTATCACGGTTCAGCCAATTTGATATATTCTTACCAAAGCCACTACCTACTTTTGATTCATCCCTTTTTTTATCTGTATCACTTAGTTTCTTTAATCTGGTTTTGGCCCAATCTCCGGTTGGCACCATAACCTCCTCCTGATACATATTAAATTTTCTGCTTTTATTAAACTGAAGAAGTCTTTCCCAGGAATCTCTAAATCGATTTGGCCATTTACCTGGATAAGAGTTTTTTTTGTGCCATATAAATTCTTCTGTCCACAACCATCCCTGCTTCCTCATCTCAATAATTAGCTCCATAACGTAGGTACTTCTTTCTCCATTAACCACTTTTTCCTTGATATTCAAAACAAATGTTCCTTGCGGTTTAAGCACCCTAAATAATTCTTTAGAAATTGGTAAAAACCAATCAACGTATTCATTTGGATGAACCCCTCCGTAAGAACTTTTTCTTTGGTCTGCATATGGCGGAGAAGTAAAGATTAAATCAACTGAATTTTCTGGTAGTTCTTTTAGAACATGGCGGCAATCGCCTAGTTTTATATCTGTTTTTATTTCCATATATACTTAATTATCTGTAATCGTAATATACAAATTTAATCAAATTTATTTCATAAGAGATATACAGATTATTACTTACTATTGTCTCCAGATTATAATACCAGACACTTCCTTTCACTGCTGTGCAAACGCAAAAACTTCCATCAGCAGGGCAATTCCGCCATGAATAAAAACACCACCCCAGATATTCCTGCTATACAAAGCCAAAATACCCAAAATATATCCGCCAAAAACAGAACTGATGGTTTCGCCCAGCGGTTTTCCGAAATGCAGCACAGCATAAGCAGCTGCCATCGGGAGCACAACGTTTTTGCCCATCAACCTTGATAAACCAATAATAAGAAAGCCACGAAATATAAGCTCTGTACTTAAAAAATCGGCCACATAAAAAAACTCGTACACAACAATGGCGTAAATTTCTTTAATACCGTAATAATTACTGAAAAGCGACCCTCTGCCTCGCTTATAAACCGGGTAATAATCAACAAATTCCTGTATGTAAGAAGCAGCAAAAACGATGGGAATCATGATTAAAAACAAAATAACATAAGCCCTGAAATCGACATGTTTTCGTCGTAAACCATAAATACCGAAGTTTTCTTTACGATCGAAAACATATTTCAAAATAACCAATACAGCCACGATGGTTATCCACCCGTATGCATTATTAATTATGCGCCTGTAAAATATCAATGTGTGAACGTGAACATCTTCCAAAATGGGATCGGAAATAAACGGAAATACAGAACGATCTATGGAAATAATGAACAAACCCACGAAGCTTTTTAGCCAAAATTTCCATGTAGGCCGAATTTTCTCCCTGTTAAAAGCCAAAATAATCAACAAAACGCCATAATAGGCCAATCCATGATAAGCCAAAAACAAGGGAATACGCCAAACACTGCCACGGTACGAATCAATATACGAATCCTCAAAATCAAAAGTATAATTGAAAACAATGAGGCCGGCAATAAACAAAAGCACAGCCACATACATTAACGGATTGAAATAGCTTTTATGAAAATCGCGGAAATACCGGAGTATTTTCTGAAAAGAAAAAGCCGCTTTTGAAGGGCTTAAAGCATTGGCAACAGCAGATCGTATCACGGTCGGTTAATTTTTGAGCCGTAAAAATAGAAATTTTCAGGCAGGGTTCTACCTTTTTCCCATTCATAATTGAACTATTGGGGCTTTCCTGCTTTATTTTTTAAAGGTCTGAATAATTTTTTCCGCAAGAATAGATGATAGCAACACATTCGATTCATGCGTCCAACCGGCAATATGCGGCGATAAAACAATATTGGGACTGTTGATGAGATATTCGAAGGGTTCGGGCAGTTGCTCTTTGTGCAGTTTTTCGAAAGATACAGCTTCGTACTCCAAAACATCGAGGCAGGCTCCATTTACCGTTCCGGTTTTCATGGCCTTTACGAGCGCTGCTGTATCAACATTTTTCCCACGCGATGTATTAATTAGAGTGATAGATTTATGGAATGAATTGAAAAAAGTTTCATCGGCCAAAAAGCGGGTTTCTTCAGTGAGTGGAATATGAAAACTGACAATATCAGCTTTGTGAAATATTTCTTCCATGTTGGTTTCCCTCACATATTCCGGAGCATAGTTGGTTTTGTATTTATCGTAAGCCAGAATTTGCATTTCCATTCCCTGCAGCTTTCGAGCAAAAGCACTCCCGGTATTTCCAAAACCGATGATACCTATTGTTCTGTTTTTAAGCTCATAACCCATGTTTGCTTCACGTAACCATTTACCTTCTTTCACTTCCAAATGAGCACGTATAATGTTATTTTTTAAGGTTAAAAGCATGCCAAGTGCATGTTCTGCTACAGCATTTCGATTGCCTTCGGGGCTGTTAAAACACTTTATGTTAAGAGCCTTAGCTTCTTCTACATCAATGTTTTCCATACCCGCACCAACACGACCTATAAATTTCAGGTTGCGGGCTTTGTTCAAAAAAGGTTTGTCAATAATAAATTTGCTGCGAATAATAATGCCATCGTAATTATCAATCATCCGGAGACACTCTTCTTTTGTTGTACACATATTTTCATGCACTTCGAAACCGG
>CAYPSX010000074.1:0-15961 GCA_964413185.1 uncultured Bacteroidales bacterium | reverse complement strand
ATATCGCCCATCCAGTCTTCAATTTCCTGCTCATGCTCTACTTCTTCATCAAGTATTTGCGTAACAATGTTGTATGTAGTGTGATCTTTGCCGTAAGTCATGTTGGCCAAATCCTGGTATCGTTTAATGGCGCAACGTTCAGCGTCGAGGTTTTGCTCCAGAATTTTCTCTACATACGGATCTTCCGGTGGCATGTACTCACATTTGCTGAGTTTCATCCAGTCTGAAGGGCTTAGAACCGGTGTGCCGCCTAATTGGTCAATTCGGTTGGCAATCATATCGGCATGGTTTAGTTCCTGATCTGCATGTACTTGTAGTTCCGGTTCAATATCTGTACGCATCGGGCCTTCAATTACACGGCTGCCAATCCAGTATTGGTAATACGCAAGCCATTCTTCAGCAAGTGCTTCGTTGAGTTTTTTGATTAGTTCCTCAACATCAAGATTTAATATTTCTTTTCCATGTTTACCCATAATATTGGTTTTTTTTAATTAATGAATTTGTATTTAGTCTCCGCAAGAAAACTCCATTTTTTTCAGGTTGCTAAAGAACAAAATAACTTCGTTAAAATTGCCTTCTTATTTCATCACAATCCTTTATATTGTCTTTATACAAAAGGAATTGTTTTTTGTTTTTATTTTCGGTAGTTTAAAATTAATCTAAATAAACCTCCATCACAAAAGGTAAGCCCTGTGGGACAGGTTCGCCTTGCCAGTTTTCAGCCTGATAATCAACTGATTAGATAACAATATTCAAATCCTTACAGAAAATTAATCGTAGGGAAACGTGGTTAAACAAAATTCGGGTAGCTCGTGATTTTCGAACTACCCGAATTATATTTATTATTACCTTTTCACGCCAGGGCGTTTTTCTTTGTTAGGAAAATTTTAATCGGTAACAATTAGTCGTTTGACCCAATTGCTTCCGGTAGAAAAACCGTGAATTAAATAGATTCCCGCTTCTAAATTTTTAGTTTCAAATGTATTGATTCCCCTGCTATTCGCCGATTCATTTATGAGTTTCCCGCTCAAATCAAAAATCCGGAGTAATTCAACAGGTTCTTTTGTTTGCAATTGCATAGTTTCTCCTTGCTTTACGGGATTTGGAAATATTACAAATGCAGCATCATCGGCTATTTGATGAATCGCTTCCGGTTCAAAATAGACGCTTACCTGGTTCGACGGGCTCGATTCGCCATCGGCATAAGTTGCGGTTATGTAGTAAACGTAAGTTTCGCCAGCTGCCCAATTGTCTGAATCAGTATACGATGTTGTTGATGGATCGGTAATTTCATTCAGCGTTGATCCGTTGCGGTAAACTTTATATCCGGTTACACCGGTTGTTTCGGGTGCAGCCCATGTTAAAGCAATCTCATCGTTTTGAAGGGTATATTCAAGTGAAGCAGGTGCTTCGTAGGTTGTTTGGGTTTGCGCTCCGTAAATTTCAACATTGTCGACACCGGCATACCAGGCATACGTATCGTTATCATCATAATAAAAAGCGATTTGTACATTTTGTGCCAATGCTTCTGCCGGCAACTCAATTATTTTATGAATAAAGGAATTAGACTCGGTAAGCTCAGTTATTTCTACCCAATCGTCGGTTGCTGAAAGGCGGTAAACAACTTTGAAAAAATCGCCGGTATAATCGTTGTAACCATAATCGAATTCGAGGGAGGTAGTGGAGTATCCTTCCAGATTGATCACGGGAGAGATGGCGTAATCGGCCACATGCGTACTGCTTCCGGCTGCATCGGAATCTATTCCGAGATAATTGGTTGAATTTCCTGACAAATCAACACTGAGTCCCCATTGCCAGCCGGTTTCATCATCTAAAATAGTCCAATCCTGAACACCGGTTTCAAAATCCCACTGATGAATTTGCATAATTCCCATCGTAACAGAAACTGTGTTTGTTGTGCCTGATTCGCCATTTGTTTCGCCGCTAAACAGGGCAGAAACAGTATACTCGTATGTTTCTCCGTTGGCAACTGAGTAATCGTAAAAGGTTGTTTGCTCCGTATTTTGTTGCGTAGCATAGAGTTCGCCATTACGGAAAATTTTGTATGCAGAAAGGTATTCCTGATCGTTTTGCGGGGCTGTCCAGTTGAGTTCCACCATATTATCGTGTTGTGTCAGCTCCAAATTCGATGGCGGATAAAACCCGGTGAACAGTTCTGCTGCAGTGGCTGTGAAAGCTACGCCTGCCTGTACAAACTTTTGAGCATAAACGGGATTATTTACACTGGGGCCAATTAAATCTTCATCGGTGTGAATGTAAGGGCTGTAATTATCAGAATCTTCGAAAGGAAAAATCCCCATGTATCCGTTATTATTGAAAGATGTATGATCGCTGTCGCCGCCGGTCATCGAGCCTTCGTAAACGGCAAAATCATCAACATAAAGATTAACTATTGTTTCATAAAAATCAACCAAAGGCTGCGCAGAAGAGGGGGCCATTACATCTGTGTGGTATTCAGAACCTTCTTGCAGGTAACCAATCATATCGAGGTTCAGGTACCCCTGAATATCCATGTTCTGTGCTGATGCATTGCTTGCCCAGGCTGCACTACCGTACAAACCAATTTCTTCGGCTGACCAGGCGCAATAAATAATGGAGTAGTTAAATTCATACTGGCTCAGGATGCGGGCAATTTCCATAACTCCTGCTGTACCGGAGGCATTGTCGTCGGCACCGGGTGCATCGCCACTCCAGCTTGTGGAATCGAAATGGCCGCCAACAACGATATATTGGTCGGGATAAACAAGCCCGGGTTGAACGGCTATTACATTTTTTGCGCCATCAACACCGGCGTAGGTCAGTTCAACTTCAAGGCCATAGTTTTCTAATTGAGCTTTTATCCAATCCTGAGCTTCAATGGCTTCAGGTGAATCATAGATGCGTGATCCATAATCTTCCATGTGTTGAATATCGGCTATAATGCTGTCGGCAATAACCTGCGCCACATAGGTTGTAATGATGGAATCAGCATCTTTGGGCACATCTGCAAAACGCTTTACAGGTTTTACTTTGCGTACGGCATGTTGTTGAATTTTTACAATACCGCCATGTACGGCTGCATTTACCGATTTGATTTCCATTGAGTTTGATTCCAAAATGGCCATTTGATTGTCGGTGAAAACAACGTTAGCGTTATTTTGCAAATGATTCAAATAAGCGTCTTTTTCATTTTCGGGCAGCCAAACAAGAAAATATTCATGTTTATTTTGCCATGCCTGATCTGTAATTTTAACGGCATTTTTTGTTGATTCCATTTCGCCGCTGGCAATAATAAATGCATCATTTACATAATGCACTTTCAGTTCGGTTTGCTCCAGGTATTTTTCAGCCTGGGCCGGTTTTTCCAAATTGACTTTGTATAACGATTGCGAAAATAAAGTCAATGAAAAACCAATGAGTAACGTGAGTGTGAGTAACTTTTTCATATAAAAAATATTTTTTTGAGGGGTTTAAGGTACGAAAATCTGAAGGATTATCACAAAAACAAGACCAATATGCAATAACTCACACCTTCAGCCCAATAACCAAAATATCATCAATTTGTTCTTGCTTTTTGCCTGATTCATCTTCGTGATCCATCCAGTTTCCGATGGTTTTGGCCAATATTTGTTGTTGTTCAGCCATGGCTTTTTCATTCAACTCCATGAGTAACTGCTTGAAGCGCTTTTTCATGAATTTGCGGTTCTTGGGGCCGCCAAACTGATCGATGTACCCATCGGAGAAGGTATAGATAGAATCATTGGGTTGCAGCTGCACTTCCTGAAGTTGGAACGGATTCATTTTAATGTGGATTGCCACGGGCATGCGATCGGCTTTTACCTCAATTAGCTCAGGTTCATCGCCATTTTTGCGAATGATGTAGGCCGGATTGTTGGCTCCGGCAAATTGAAGTTTCCGTGTTTGAGGATCGATTACGCACAAGGCGATGTCCATCCCGTCTTTGGATTTTCCTTCACCTATTTGCTGTTTCAGGGAATGCATAATACCTTCTCGCAGTTCATTGAGAATTTCATCGGGTTGCGTAATACCCAGTTCATTGACAATACGGTTTAAAAAACTCACGCCCAACATACTCATGAATGCGCCGGGAACGCCATGCCCTGTGCAATCAGCTGCGGCCACAATCACCAATTCATCTTTTTGTGTCATCCAAAAGAAATCGCCGCTCACAATGTCTTTGGGATGCAACATAATGAAATGATCGGCCAGTGTTTTGTCCAGGAAATCGTAGTAGGGCATTACGGCTTTTTGAATGCGTTCTGCGTAATGAATGCTATCGGTGATTTCCTTGTTTTGAGCTGTTACCAAGTTGTTTTGCAGTTGGATTTGATCGCGTTGTTTTTCAATTTCTGTTTTCTGCTGACGGATCTCTTTTGTGCGTTCATTGACGATTCGTTCCAGTTTTATCTTTTCTGCTCGTAGTTTTCGCTCCCGATATCGTATGTAAATGATAACAACCACCGCAACAACAATTGTTACAAGCAGCCAAAACCAAACGGTTTGCCAGAATGGCGGCTGAATTTCAAAATGAAACGGCTCAAACTGACTTTTATTCCCAAACTTGTCGAACGCTTCAATTTTCAACTTATAGTCGCCGGGTTTAAGCGATGAAAATACGATGTCGCTGGATGTAATTAACGGCGACCAAATATTGGCCTGACCTTCGAGCATGTATCGGTACGATATCTGATCGGGGCTGTGCAACTGGATGGCAGAGAGGTCGAAGGTAAGATGATTTTCGTTGTAATTGAGTTTTAAATTTTGTGGCAGCTGAAACCATTTGGAGGTTTTTATGCCCCGCTTTTCCCAATCAATATCTTTAAAAAACAACTTTATATTTGAAATGTAGGCCGGAATATCAAATTGATAGTCTGTAAATAAATTTTTTCGATACTGTGTAATGCCCGAGATGGTACCAAACCACACATTATTCCCGCTGCTCAAAAGGGCATTCAGGTTATTTTGGCCGCCCTGAAAACCATCTTTGTACGAAAATGGTATTACTTTGCTTACCTGGCCGTTTTTGGTGAAATAAACTTCATCAAAACCCTTATCGGTAGCCACAATCAGTAAAGTATCGTTGAAAAAAGAGAGTCCGTAAATATTATTTGATCCAAGTTGGCTGTTATCGAGACGGAAACGTATTGGCAAACTGTCTGCTTTTTTGTCGAAATAATACAGTCCGCCTCCAAAAGTACCAATCCAGATGTTGCCTGAACTTTCTTCGGCCAGGGCCTGAACTTTCAGGTGCGCAAGTCCGTCTTCAGCGTTATAATCCTGGTAAAGCGTATCTTTCAAGCGCACCAGACCGCCCAGTGTTCCCATCCAGATATTGCCGGATTTATCTTCAATAATGGTTTGTACTTCGTTGTTTATGAGACCTTCATCTTCATTGAGGCTAAAAACCCTGTCGCCATCAATTTTTAGATAACCGTTATTTGTGCCTGCCCAAACATTGTTTTTGGAATCGCATAAAATGGCGTTTACATTATTGGTGAAAATCTTATTTTCGAGACTAAATGAAGATATTTGATCGTTCCTGATCTTAAATATGCCCTTGTCTGTACCCACCCAGATTGTACCATTTTTATCGAGATCGGACGTATTTACACGGTTGGCTTTAAGCCCGTTTGACGCGTCTATCGTTTTTATTATTTGGAGTTGTTTATTCCCTGTTTTTACTTTCAATAATTTTTCGTCGGTGCTCAGCCACAAAGCATTTTTATGATCGCGCATTACATGATAAACCGGCTGTTCTTCCTGAGTTTTATCGAGCCTGTAATGCAAAAAGTGGGGCCCCTGGAAATATACCAGCCCGTTATTCATTGTGCCGATCCAAATATTCCGGGTGTGATCTTCCAATACACTTAATACCTGATTGTTATTCAGCCCGTTATCTGTGTTGAAATAATTAAAGTCATCTCCGTTTTTTGTGTACCACAGTCCGTTTTTATCGGTTGCAAACCACATTCTGCCGCGACTGTCAGTATATATTTGCCAGACTGTTTTGGGTAGAAAGTTGCTTATTTTCTGAGGTTTACAAGTCTCAACGTTTTCTGTGCCCTGGATGCGCACAGCTCCATTTTGATATGTTCCCGCCCACATATCGCCTTGCGGACTTTTTGCGATACTGGTAAATAAATTTCCGGGCACATCGTACCCGCCGCTTAACTTCTGAAAAACAATGGAATCTCCTGCAAAACCCGCAACAGTTATTCCGCCTGCCATGGCGAGCCAAAGTTGCTGGTGGTTATCTTCGGCCATATCAAACACAAAATTGCTGATTAAGCCGCTTGCAACATCGTAATGTTCGATAATCAGGGAATCCTGCTCCCGGGATAAAACATTGAGACCGGCATCGTTGGTGCCGGCAAAAATGTGGCCTGTTGAAGTTTCAAAAACAGACAGCACATTTGATCCTTTGAAACCGTAATCTTCAAAATTGCGAATAAACTCACTGCCGTTGTATTGTGTGAGGCCTTTGTCTGTTCCAATCCAGATATTGCCCTGCTTATCTTCGAGCAGCGAACGAATAACGTTCCCGCTGAGGCCGTCTTCCACTTTGTACGATTGGAATGTTTTTCCATCGAACCGGCATAGGCCGCCGCCATCGGTTCCCAGCCACAAATAGCCGCGAGAATCCTGCATCATGCAGTAAATGGTGGCCTGTGGTAACCCATCGTTCAGGGAATACTCGCGAAAGCTGTAATTTTGGGCTTGTGTGCCCATAAAGATGATTACGAATAAAAAAAGGAAAAAATATCGGGCTGTCATCGGCTAATCTTTTTTGATGAAAACAAATTGTCCGCCTTCGTCGCCGGTATTTTTTACCGGGTTGTAATTGGGTGTTTGCTCGGAATTGTTGACAACCGGTATTTTCAAATCATTGAACAATTGCGCAGCATCGTAAAACTTATTTGTATTTGTTCGGAGTGATTTTAAGAAATAATACGCAAAAACAGAATGGCCGTCTTTTCCACCATCCATTACCGGTTCGTTACCGCCCGATGAAATGGCTTTTCGGGAGTTTAGCGAATACACTTTGTGGTAATATTTGGTTGAATTCTGATACGGAATAGTCATGGTTTTGCCGCGGAAAATATTGCCGCTAAAACACGCATCGGCCACAAGCAGTGTGTGTTTTGATTTAATCCCGGACAGGAACGTTTTTATATCATCGTTTGAAACATATTGGGTAATAGATTGCTCAGTTGCATTAACCGGCACCCAGAAACCTTTGCCGAGCGCCTCATTGTAATCGCCATGGCCGGAGTAGAAAATAAAGACATTATCTTCGGGTTTCGTATTTTTCATAAGCCATTCCATCTCCTTCATGATGTTATTGCGTGTGGCTTTCTCGTTATAAAGTGTTTTAAACTTGTGGAAAATGTATTTTTCGGTTAGGAGTTTTTCAATTTGTTTGGCATCATTTACGGCATTTTTCAGCGGTTTCCATTCGCCGGAGTAGTTATCAATACCAATGATGAGCCCGTAATATTCGCCAACCTGCACCTCTTTCATGGCTTTGGCCACATTAAGTCCTTTTAGCGGGTCGCCGCTGCTGCGGTATTGCGCGTAGTTTTGCGCCATCACTTTATCAACTTTCTCCGGTTCATTTTTATCGAGGTTTAGCTCCAGTTTAATATCGCTGGCGTTTGTAATATCGACACCGCCAATTTCAAGGTTGGCCAAAACTTTTTCCCCTTTAAACTCTTTGGTAGCGTAAAACTGAACCGATGCAATTTCGTTTTTGCCGGGCTCGAGCGAGGTAATTTTTTGCTCATCAACTTTGGTTACATGCTCAGGAAAACTAAACTTGAGCTCCATGTTTTTTACTGGAGCTTCGCCAATGTTTTTCAGGTTCACCTGGAGTGTAACGGGCGTACCCACAGTTATTTCTTCGGCTTCAGCCTCAAAATCGTAATCCATGATGAGCACTTTAGTTTTGGCTGTTTGCCCTTTTCCCGTTCCTAAATAAGAAGCGCGAATGTAATCAACCAAAATTGTGCTCCGTTCGGCTACCTGAACTCCGAGCAAATTGCCAAAGAACGGCTCAAAGGGCATTTGGTGCACAAGTATCTCGTTGATAAAAAAGTAATATTTATCGGCCACTTTGCGAACGGTTAATTTATTGTGTGCGTAGCGGTTTACCTTATCGAATGCTTTGAAGGGAACAAAATCGTGGAATTCACCATCGTACTTATCAATAGTAAATTGGCCGTTGGCAGCCAGGTAAAAATCGAACTGTTTTACGGGGTTTTGTGATTTTCCCCATTGTAGTCCGTATGCTTTAGACATATCGCCCTTCACAAATTTGATGGACGTTTCTATTTCAAAATCGCGCGATTGGTCAATAATCACCGGCAACACATCCTCTTTGGGTTTATCGGTAAGCGATTGAAAGAAAAGCTGCCCGTCTTCAATATTTTCGATCCAGCTATCTTCTTCGATACCAAGGAGCCAATAGTTAGAAAAATCGTTAAAATCATCGAAGAAAATATCGGTTTTTTTTGCGGCAATATCGCTATTATATTTCTCAGGGGCCTGAGCAAAAGCTACTATTGCAATTAGAAGAAAAATGAATGTGGTAAAATTTTTCATACTTACTGGTTTTAGTGTGAAAGTTTATAACCAACAGAAAAGGCAAAACCGGTATAAACACCTAAATATTTAGCTATTCGCCTGTTTTGTTTTTAAAATTAATGCTTTTTTACTGAAAAAAAAAGTTTATATTTTTAACAGATTTACAGACAATGGGTAAACGCTGTTTTAGACAGGCCTGTATACAAAATATCTTTCCAGTATAGCGTCTAAGTTTGTTGCAGACAATGTCTGGAATTTTTCCTTATCAACAAACATCATGTGTTATGAAGCAAATACTAATTCTTTCCCTCATCATTATATCAACAACAAGCTTTTCACAGGACTTTACTGAAATTGATGCAGGTCTCCCAGGAGTTGAAAACGGCTCACTCGCTTGGGGCGATTATGACAACGACGGGGATTTGGATATATTATTGACGGGATATTCTTCTTCAGTTGCAATTACAAAAATCTACAGAAATGACTCCACATTAAGATTCGTAGATATTGAAGCATCCATCGTAGGCATTTGCAACGGGTGGGCTGAATGGGGAGATTATGATAATGACGGGGATTTGGATATTATACTTACCGGAAAAAATAATGATGGTAATTCTATTTCCAAAATCTATCGTAATGAAGGAACAGGCAATTTTATTGATGTTAATGCAAATTTAATTGGATTACAAAATGGAAAAGCGAACTGGGGCGATTATAACAATGATGGGTATTTAGACATCATTATAGTTGGGGGCACTAATACGGGAACATCCAGTGCGAAATCAATCATTTATCGTAATAATGGTGATGAAACGTTTACTGATATTAATGCAAATATTGCCTCTGTATATTTTGGTTCGGCTAAATGGGGAGATTATGATAAAGACGGAGATCTGGATATTTTAATAACAGGAAATTCTTATGAAAATAATTCGACACTGCTTTCAAAAATATACAGAAATGATGGAAATGATTCTTTTACTGATATTAATGCAGAATTAGATGGAGTTCAATACAGTTCAGGTAACTGGGGCGATTATGACGGTGATGGGGATTTGGATATTTTATTAACAGGATATTCTTATGAAAATGGTTTGACACTTCTTTCAAAAATATACAGAAATGATGGAAACCAAATTTTTAATGAAATAAACACAAGCATTGTTGGTCTATACAATGGCTTCGGGGCTTGGGGCGATTATGACAATGATGGTGATTTAGATATTTTATTATCAGGAAACTCTGCAGGCCCTATCTCAACAATATTTAGAAATGACGCAAATTCATTTGTTGACGCAAATGTTGAATTGAAAGATGTAAAAAACAGTTCCGGAGCATGGGGTGATTATGATAATGATGGTGATTTAGACTTAATAATTGCAGGAAAAGATAATACGGGCGAGGATATTACCAGAATTTATAAAAATGAATCTTCCGTTATTAATACACCACCTGTTGCACCTGCCGATATGACTTCTGAAATAGTTGGAAATAAGAAAATACTACTAAAATGGAACCACAGTAATGATGATTTTACATCAGCGAGCTCCCTAACCTACAATGTTTTTATCGGTAAAAATATTGATAAAGAAGACATTAAAAGCTCAATGTCAAACATTTCTACTGGTTTTCGAAAAATAGCCCGGTTTGGCGATATAGTTGATACATGTTACACAATTAATAAGGTCGATTCTGGAAAGTATTATTGGGCTGTACAGGCTATTGACAATTCTTTTTTGGGTTCCACGTTTTCTGTTGTTGACAGTTTTAATGTGACATTAACGAATGAAATTATGCCTGTGTCCACACAGGTTATTGAGCCTAATGTAAATGGAGACACCCTGTTTGTGCATGAAACAGGAAACCCGGATACCCGACAATGGAGATATTCTTTAACAAGAGGAGGACCATATGAAAATGTTTTAACAGGAGAAATTGATACTTTTTATGTTCCAAATTTTCCAGAGCTTGGTGTTTACTATATTGCATGCGAATCTGTATTGGATGGAAAAACCGTATTAAGTAACGAAGTTAAAATTAGAATACCGGTATTATCCCCTCATAATGAAATTTCTTTACAGAATCCAGAACATGGTTCATCTGCCTGGGGCGATTTTGATAATGATGGAGATCTTGATTTACTAGTAACTGGAAGAAATAATTCTTATCCATTTACAATTCTATATCGAAATGACAGTGCAGACTTTGTAGATGTAAACGCATCATTAATCAACCTGGAGTGTTCATCTGTTGATTGGGGCGACTATAATAATGATGGGTTCTTAGATATATTATTAATCGGAAAGGATAATACTGATCTTAGACATTCATTAGTATATAAAAATAATGGTGATGGAACTTTTTCTATCCAAACTAACATTGTCTTAGAAGGAGTATCTAATGGTCAGGCAGCATGGTGCGACTTAAATCTAGATGGAAAGTGTGATATCATTATTTCCGGAACAAACAATCAAGCTGAAGCAAAAACATATATCTATAGAAACATTGGTAATAATTCTTTTACTCAAATTGATAATCAATTGAGAGCTTGTTATAACGGGGATTTTGATATTGGAGATTATGATAATGATGGTTTAAAGGATATAATTCTTGTAGGAGATGATATTAATGGAAACGATCATGCAACAATTTATAAAAACGAAGGAAATTATATTTTTTCGACTCAAGTTCAATTATTGGAAGACAGCTATGCCACTGTCGAATTTGGAGATTATGATAACGATGGCGATTTAGATGTTTATGAAGCTGGCTCTGATCAGGTAAGTAGGATTTACAGGAATGATGGAGACAATAACTTTGTAAATATCGAAGCCAATATTCAAGGTTTCTGGCATGGTGCAGGTAAGTGGGGCGATTTTGATAATGATGGTGATTTGGATCTAATTATTGCAGGTTCATATATTGGAGAAAATGTTACTTGCTTATATGAAAATACAGGCAATAATACCTTTGAAATGGTTTCAAATGTGGACCTCTTAAAACTTGATTATCCCATAATTTCCTGGGCGGATTATGATAATGACAAAGATTTGGATTTGTTTTTATCCGGAAGCTATTCATCCGAAAATAGTTTATACAAAAACCATAACAATGCAAAAAACACCAAACCGGCCATTCCCACAGGTTTAATTGCGAACGTGAATGGTCAATCTGTTTCTTTAACCTGGAATGAAGCATCAGATTCTGAAACGCCCAAAGAAGGTTTAACTTATAATATTTATGTAGGAACAACATCTAAGGGCATTGATATTATTCCTTCAAATTCCGATCATAATACAGGGTTTCATAAAATTACCGATTTTGGCAATGTCGGAAGCGATACTGTTTTTTCTCTGGATAATCTGGTTGAGGGCACATATTATTGGAGTGTACAAACAATTGATAAAAGTGGCCTGGCATCTGAGTTTGCAATTGAAAAATCCTTTCAAATTGATGCGCTATTTACAAAACATGAAATAGACATAACAATAAAACCATACAGCATGAAAAGTGTTTGGGGCGATATTGATAATGATAATGACTTGGATTGTATTATTTATGGAAATACAAACGGAGGCACAACAAATGAAACATATTTGATGATCAATGAAGGCAATAATGTTTTTAATGAATTGACCAACACAGGATTTATGAACCTCAACAGAAAAGTACTGTTCTTTGATTTTGATTTAGATAATTATCTGGATGTTATTATGTGTGACTGGGATTCATTAAAATTATACAGGAATAATGGTGATAAAACATTTACCGATCAATCGAGTGCAATTACCTGCCCGGGGCCATATTACGGTCAAATGGATATTGATGATTATAATAATGATGGGTACCCGGATATTATTATTACAGCAAATAGCAAAACGAGAATACTGAAAAATAATGGTAATGGAACATTTTCAGAGAATAATAATGCGCAATTAAAGAATTTACTCAACGGAACTACAGATTGGATTGATTACAATAGTGATGGATATGTGGATATTATTGTGACTGGCGGTTTTTCTGGTGAAAAAGAATGTATTGTCTATAAAAACAACGGCAATCATACTTTTGATGAGCAAGAAAATATTAATCTGACGGGGCTTTCTTCCGGTGCTATTGCGTTTGGTGATTACGATAATGATCTTGATGTTGATATTGTAATAACAGGGAAAGATGCAAATGATGATGTATTAAGCAAAATTTACAAAAACAATGGTCAGGATTCCTTTGTTGATATACAGGCTGATATTAGAGCTGTAGTCTATTATAGCAATATTAGCTGGGTTGATTTTAACAATGATGGATTACTCGATATTATAATGTCCGGTGAAAGTTCAAATTATATCACTAAAATATATGAAAACACAGGTGATGATACTTTTTCTGAAATAGAATCGAATATCCCGGACAATAGAATTTACCCAAATTCCGTTCCTGTTGATGCTGATAATGATGGGGGAATAGATATCTC
Source organism: uncultured Bacteroidales bacterium (assembly GCA_964413185.1). Lineage (GTDB taxonomy): Bacteria > Bacteroidota > Bacteroidia > Bacteroidales > Salinivirgaceae > Salinivirga. Next base: position 2,886 of record CAYPSX010000074.1, on the reverse strand, counting down.
TTTTATGGGTTATGGTGATTATGATTATGGAATATATCACAACAACTATTATACGGGAAATACTCCACCTAAAGCTCCAATAAATTTGCACGCAGAGCCGAATAGGTATGGAATAAAACTCACATGGGATAGAACAACTGATTTAGAAAGCTCCGAAGGTGGCTTAAGCTACAATGTAATGGTTCGAAAAGATTCCGCCTGGGGCGACATAGTTAATCCGCTGTCTGATACAAGCGGTTACAGGAAAATCACAAAAATTGGTAACGCTCAATATCGCGATTTTTTCTATTTGGATAGTTTACCTGTCGGAACTTATTTTTGGCGTGTTCAGGCTATTGATCAAAGCTTTATGGGTGGAGAATGGAGCGAAGAAAGCACATTTGAAATTACAAGACTACGCCCTTATTTTTCTGCAGATACTGTTTGTTTTGGAGATTCTACCACACTCACCAACCAATCCATTTTTACAGGAACCGAAATAGCGCAGTATGAATGGAATTTCAGTGATACTACTTATGTCGCAAATGATTCGTGCCCCAAAAGGGTTTTTAATTCCGCCGGAAAACATTATGTAACACTAATAATAACTGATACAGCAGGCGTTACACAATCAGTAACAGACACAATATTTGTTTCACCCCGACCTGAAGCCATCATAAGTGCAACTGATGTCTGTTTTGGCAGTCCAACAGCGATTTTCAACAACTCCGAAACAGATACGCTTGCTATTCAACAGTGGGAATGGAATTTTGGTGATTCAGAAACGAATTATTACGAACAATACCCGGGTGCACACCAATATCTGGATACAGGAATTTATGAAGTTCAACTAACCATCTTTGCAGAAAACGGTTGCATGGATTCAGCCGGGATTATAGCAACAGTTGCCGGATATCCAAATGCAAATATTTCTACAAACGGAAATTCCGAATTTTGTGATGGTGACACCTTAAAACTTTCTGTGCCATATAACTCATACTATACTTATAACTGGATAATTGGAACCGCTTCACAACAAAATAGCAATAGCAACATTTTCTACGCTACCGAAGAAGGAAATCATACCGTATCAGTAACCAACGAACGCATAAGTCCCGGATGCACAACTCATTCCATAGACACCATAGAAGTAACTACCAAATCTACTCCGGAACCATTTAATATAACCATAGTGGGAGATACTACATTTTGCAGTGGTGATAGTGTTTTATTAATGGCTCCTCATAACGATAACTATATCTATGATTGGAAATTAGCGGAAGAAGATGCTGGATATTTTGTCTTTAATAACGAATCGGCAACCATCTTTAATTCAGGCGCATACACCGCAAGAGCAATTCAGGATGAATGCGAAGCATTCGCATCTGACACCATTCTCGTTACAGCAATTCCTGCTCCTACACCGGTCACAATAACGCTGGAAGGCAGCACCACCTTCTGCGAAGGCGATTCGGTGAGGCTATCCATAAACAAGCAAGATGGATTCAATTTGCAATGGTACGAAAATAACAATCCTATAAGCGCCGATACAACTTATTTTCCAAAAGAAACAGGCAACTTTTATGTATCCTTTTCCAATGGAACCATGTGCAGCTATACTACGCCAACTGTAGAGGTTCAAAAAATTGATTATCCAAATCCAGACCTCGAAACCGATGGCGATACGCTCGTCTGCCCCGACGATGGCGTGATTTTCCGCGTCGAAAACAATGCAGACTACACCTACACCTGGCAGCAGGATGGCGTTACAATTCCCAACGCCAATTCGCACCAATACACAGCCGTGGAAGAGGGAAAATACACGGTCGATATCAACAATTCCGGTTGCGAAATATCAACCAGTCCGCGCGAGGTTCTACACAAACCCGCACCACCCAAACCCAACCTCATTGCCGAAGGCCCCAACGTTTGGATTTTGGCGTGCAGCAACGACAGCGCGTTGAATTACAAATGGTACTACAACGGCGAACTCATTCCCGGCGAAACCGATCACATTCACATTGCCAACCAAAATCTGGGCGATTACTACGTAACCATCAGCGATGGAAGGGAATGCCCCATATCCTCAAACATCCTAACCATTCCATTGGGTACGGGCATCAGCGATGTGGCCAAATTCGGCGACATCAAAATTTACCCGAACCCCACGCCGGGCGTATTCAACATTGAGATGAACAACCAGCTCATCGGCAAAATTTACATCCGCATCACCAATTTGAACGGTAAAGAGTTGTTCAACCTGAACTTCCAAAAACACACCCGCCATTTCCAAACACAAATGGATTTAAGCGGCCAGGGAAAAGGCATTTACCTTATTGAATTCAGGTTCGAGAAAGATGTAGCGGTGAGGAAGTTGGTGGTGGAGTGAAAAAACAAAGAAATGACGGTAAACTACATAAAAGCAAAGTTTTGCTCGGTCCACTATTAGCAACGGCAACAAAAAGCCTGATTTGCAGGTGTTTGAAGGTGTTTATTATATACTACTAAGTCATTAAAAGCATCTTGAAAAGACACCAGCAAACCTGCAAATCAAAAGTTTTGTAGGAACCACTGAAAATGGAGTTAAATCACAAATTTATATTGCATTAATAACACTTTAGCTGTTTGTTGAAAAAATAAGAATGGGGTTATATTTCTATTTGTCAGTTGACTATGTGTCCAATACAATAGAAAAAGGGACAAACGTGTTCGCGCCCCAGAACAACTTAGTTTAGATGTTTATCATGACTTTATTTCTTCAAAATAGCAAATTATACCCTATGAATAAATAGATGCAAGAATTACATGGTATTTGTTCCGAAAACTTTCGGATTACTATATATTTAGAATAATAGAGGTCAGTATTTAATTACATATTAATTCTGTTTGTGTTACTTTATCAGCATC
>CAYPSX010000073.1:0-16199 GCA_964413185.1 uncultured Bacteroidales bacterium | reverse complement strand
GCGAATAAAGCCTTGAAAATGGAATTTATTCACTGGACACCCCGACTTTATGGACAGGCTCTAATTAGTGCATGTAAGAAAACTCCAATAATTGCATTTTCGGCAAGCTCAACGTAACACGTTATGTTCATTTTGAAAACAGTCGATTACTTTAGTAAACTCCTTGATTTTCAATATGAACAATCTGCCGATTCTCGAGGACAGGCTTATTCTTGAAGTTTTATTACTAAGCACAGGAAAAAAACAAGAGTTTTCTAAAAAGCACTAATTAAAATACAGGATTATATGAAGGTGTTGTTCAGGAGTTCAGGCTATCGGCAATTCGCTCGATAGAATCAACATTTTTACATAGCGGACAAAAAGCGCTTTGATCATAAACGTTGAAAGAAACATCGCAAATATTGCAATAATACCACGATTCATGTACTTCGATGTTGCCTCCGTATATTTCAATGTGCGCATTACGAACCAACGCCGTTGCCATTTTCTTTCTCGCAGAGAAATATATTCGTGTGAGTGTTGGCCGGGAAACATGCATTATTTCTGCAACTTCTTCCTGCTTCATATTTTCATAATCGAGGAGTTTTAATGCCTCATACTCATCATAAGTAAGATTTATTATTTCCGGATTGGCTGTGTTGGCTGATTTCCAACCCCGGCCTCTGGGTGGCAAAAAAACTCTTCGTGTTCGCGTTCTGCGGGGCATGATAGCTTATTAAGTGTAGATGTATAAAAAAGAAAGGTTAGCTTTTGATATTCAGGTATTTCCCGGTATGCTTAATGATATTGTTCAGAAATAAAATGTTCATTTCAAAGCCATTTTCGTTGTAGTATAAAGTTATAAAACTTTCTCCTTCCTGAATTGACCAACGTCGCTCCCAATTATTGTTATTGAATTCTTCCTCGTCCTCTTCGCTCCATTCACCTTTTCCATTGTCATCTTTCCCGTAAAGTTCAGCAATATTATCAACTAAACCTTTTAGTTTCGAAGTTGTAACATCAAAATCGCGAGCTAATAAACGTACGTTGATTGGGTTGCTGCCGGTAAAATTATTCTTATCAAAAAAGACCCGAAACTGCACGGTATCCAGTAAATCCAGTTCACTCCAGGGTAGTTTGCGCTCATATACAATCATGAACATAGCTTCCGTATCATGACTTTCTATCTCTTGGTAATCACCATAAAAAAAGGTAGTTAAGTCATACGTAAATATGTCCAGAATACTTTTTTCTTTTTTACTTGTATCGAAAAAGCGCATAGGCCGAAATACTTATATTACAAAATTAAAATTTTTTTCGAAAAATGCTAAAGTACTTGAAGTTTATTAACGCACGGTTAACAAGTTTGTTAGTTAGCTCATTGTTTTAATGTAAAATTGGAAAAAAAGCAAATCGTGAAGAATTATATTCCGCTTGCCCCAACTATGTGCCGTAACATTTTTTGCAGCCCAAAATCGAACTTCACCAGGCCGGAGCACCTTTTAGCAAATCGTTTCCACATGAACCCGGCAAACTGCATTTTTAAAACAATATAATTTCACATGTGTGTAGTATTATGTTTGAGATGGGTTACGATCAACAACTGAGAAACTTTTCCATTTTCCCGATAAATAATAGAAGTAAACAATAAGTAATCCGATTATCCAGCCTATGGGATTGGCCCACCAAATACCCTGATAGCCCATCTCGCCGGAAAGCCACCAGGCTAATGGCAGGCGCACTGCCCACAATGAAATTATGGAAGATATCATGGGAATTATTGTAGCTCCGGCTCCCCTTAACACACCCATCGTGCTAAACATAACCGAAAACAGGATATAAAACGAACCAACAATTAGCAAATACTCAGCTCCTATGTCTATAACGGCAGTATCGTCTGTAAATAAATCCATTAGTCCATGGCCAAACAGTATAACTAATGCTGAAACAGCGATGCTAATAACGGCAGACATGGCTACTGTGGAAATAAAACCTTTTCTTACCCGCTCCACTTTGCCTGCGCCCAGATTTTGGCCTACGAACATGGATAATGCGGAACCAAAATTCATAGCGGGTAAAGTTGCCAATGAATTAATTCGGATGCCAACACTGTAGGCTGCAATTACATTTGTTCCGAATTTATTGACAATTCCCATTAATGCAGTCATTCCAATAGCAATAAACGATTGCTGAATAGAGGTTGGCAAGCCGATTTTCAAACTCTTTTTAAAAATTTCTTTATCGAACACTAGGTTTCTGAATGAAAACTGAATAAGCTGGTGTGTTTTATTCAAATAAAAAATAGCCGTAATAAATGCACCACCTTGCGAAATTATTGTAGCCCATGCTGCTCCGGCTATCCCCCATTCAAATACAACAATGAAAAGCAGGTCGAACAACACGTTAAAAACCGTGGCAATAGCCAAAAAGTAAACCGGTGTTTTGCTATCTCCAAGGCCCCGCAAAATAGAACTGGTGGTATGGAATCCGAAAAATAAAAATGCTCCGGAAATATAGACCGTAAAATATTCCATTGCCTGGGGCATAAGATGTTCTGGCAATTGTAGTAGCTTGAACACCTCTTCTCCAAACAATAACCCAAGAATTGTAACCAAAATAGAAACCACAAACATAAAAATGAAGATTGTATCTATGGCCCTCGTTACCTGATTATATTCTTTGGCTCCAAAATATTGGGAAATTACAATTGTAGCTCCGGAACCAATGCCAATAACAAAAGAAATAAGTGTAAAGATGACAGGAAAAGAGGCTCCAACGGCTGCTAATGCTTCTTTATTAATGAAATTCCCAACAATTATGCTGTCAACAATATTATAAAATTGCTGAAACAGGTTGCCCACCAACATTGGCATAGCAAACCTAAAAATCTGTGATTGTTCCGATCCTGTTGTCAGGTCTTTCATGCTAACAAATCTTCATGTAAAGCAACGTAAACGTTTACAAATCAACCTCAATTTTTGTTCAGACGTTTGGGTTCTATATTTTCTATAATCCCAAAATTGTTTTTAGAAATTAAAAAAATCTAATGACAAATTTCAGGTAATTCTCGTATGAAAGCTATATCGCAACCGGATAAAAAAAGTACTGCCCCGGAATTTTTATCACGGGGCAGTATTTTTAATTTTTTACCTGCTAATTTTTTACAAGCTCCAGTATGTAAATTGGTTCTGATCTACAACATCTTTAAAAATGCCTTTTATATCAACAAAAATTGCCTGATCGGCACCTAATTTTGCGAAATCTTCAGTTGTCATTGATTTATATTGTTTATGCTGAACTGCCAGGCACACCACATCATACTTACCTTCCGGTTTGTCGGCCAAATCAATGCCGTACTCATCTTTCACCTCTTTATTGTCGGCCATTTCATCGACAACATCAACTGAAACGCCAAAACTTTTAAATTCGTGAACCAGGTCAATTACTTTAGAGTTTCTGATATCGGCCACATCTTCTTTAAACGTTACGCCCATAATCAGCACGCGGCTTCCTTTTACGTTTTTATCCTGGCAAACAATTTTCTTTACAACTTCTTTTACCACATAGGCCCCCATTCCATCGTTGATGGATCTTCCACTGTCAATCATTCTTGGATGATAACCCAGTTCTTTGGCTTTATAAAGCAGATAATATGGATCGACGCCAATGCAATGCCCTCCAACCAGGCCGGGAAAAAAGTTCAAAAAATTCCATTTTGTTCCAGCTGCTTTTAACACATCAAAAGTATTGATATCCATTTTATTGAAAACCATAGAAAGTTCGTTCATCAGTGCAATATTGACATCGCGCTGGGTGTTTTCGATGATTTTAGCAGCTTCTGCTACTTTAATTGTTGGTGCCCGGTGGATACCCGCAGTAATAACCATTTCGTAGGTTTTTGCAATATTTTCGAGTGCTTCACCATCGTTTCCTGATACAATTTTATGGATAGTTGTGAGCGTGTGTTCTTTATCGCCCGGATTAATACGCTCCGGAGAGAATCCTACTTTAAAATCTTTGCTGAATTTCAGGCCTGAATGCTCTTCAAGAACAGGAACGCAATCTTCTTCGGTGCAACCGGGATAAACGGTTGATTCAAAAACGACATAATCGCCTTTTTTCAGCACCTTCCCTACGGTAACTGAGGCTGCCAACAACGGCTTTAAATCGGGCAGACGGTGCTCATTAATCGGTGTCGGAACGGCTACGATGTGGAAATGAGCTTTCGCCAGATCATCGGGATTGGCCGTAAATTCAATATCGCATCCTTCGAATTCTTCGGATTTCAATTCCCGGCTGGGGTCAATTCCTTTTTTCATCAATTCAACCCTGTCGGCTTTAATATCGAAGCCAATAACTTTAACTTTACGTGCAAACTCCAATGCAATTGGCAAGCCTACATAGCCTAAACCAATGACAGAAATAATTTTTTCTCCTTTTAAAATATTATCGTACATAACTTTCTATTTTGAGTATAAATATGTGCTCATTATATGATTTAGCCAAAACATCTTGACTAACATATTGTTCTTTTTGACGGATTATTTTTTTAGGAATGGATGATACTCACCCTCGAGCGGATGTATTTTTGATGTCCTTATATCGTGAACAATTTGAATAGATGTTCTGGCATCGGCAGGGCCATATCCATTTCCGGCGAGTATTTCCTCGTAGCTTTTTGTGTGCAAATCGGTAAATCCGCCGCTAAATTCGACCTCTTCGCCATCGACTGTGATGGAGCGAAAGGTTCTTTGTTCTTGTGCTTTTAAATTATCGGGCACATTCTCGTAATCGACACTCAGGAACCAACGAACACGTGCCTTTTTGAGGATTAAAACGCCTGCTGCATCTTTATCGGTGAGTTTGTGGGTTTTGCTTTGCTCGACTTCACCAAAAATCCATGTGAGCATATCGAAAAAATGTATGCCAATGTTTGTAGCAATACCTCCGGATTTGAGTGGGTCGCCTTTCCACGAAAAATGATACCAGTTTCCACGGCTGGTTATGTATGACAGGTCTACATCGTGAATTTTATCGGGCTGGGATTCTACTTTTTTCTTTAGTTCAAGAATGGCCGGATGGTAACGAAGTTGAAGAATATTGTAAATTCGTTTTCCTGATTCCTGCTCAAGCTCAATTAAGCCTTCTACATTCCAGGGGTTAAGCACGAGGGGTTTTTCACAAATGGCATTGGCTCCTTGTCGAGCAGCAAATCGAATGTGGGAATCGTGCAGGTAATTTGGTGAGCAAATGGAGACATAGTCAAGCGGGGATCCTTTGCGTTTGAGTTTATCTACGTGCCTGTCGAATCGTTCAAATTCGGTGAAAAAATCTGCATCAGGGAAGTAAGAATCCATAATACCTACGCTGTCAAAATTATCTAATGCAGCAACAACATCGTTTCCGGTTTCTTTTACTGCTTTTAAATGCCTGACAGCGATGTAACCTGCTACACCTATTATTCCAAAGGTTTTCATTATATTTATTCTTCAGATTTATAAATATTATTTTTCGTGCTTTTTGATGTATTCAAGAATCTTCTTTATGCGGGCAATATGTGGTCTCTCGTATAATATACCATCGATAGTTACCACAGAAAAATCTTTCAGCTCATCAATATCTACTTTTTTTGCCACTTCTTTGGCTCTGGCAATTTCTTCTGACGGGTAATAATCAAGCTCTTCTATCACTTTTAATTGAGCCGGATGTATTACCAGTTTTGCATCATAGCCCATATCAAAAGCCTGCTCGCATTCTTTCTCAAAAAGTTTTTTGTTTTTAAGTACCATGGATGCCATGTCGATGGCTTCAATATTGCTTGCTTTAGCAACGTTTAAAACATAATGCCGGGCCCAGCTGATATTTTCCAGGGAGTACATCATGTCCATTTCGGCAGCATAGTCCTGACTCCCGAGGCACAGTCCTTTAAACGGATATTTTCCTGACAGTACCGACTCTTTAAGATGCATTAATGCACTTGCCGATTCAACCAAATAATACCATTCAAGATTTTTAACTTCGTAATACTTAAATACGTTTAGCAGATCGTCGAGCATTTCAGGAGTATCTGCTTTTGGAATGAAGAATCGCCTAAATCCCAAATCGACAAGCGGTTCAAGGTTTTTATTTTTCAGTTTTCCGGAAGAGGAAAAAAGTCTTGGTCTGACTATAAACTCACTGCGATTTTCGATTTTTGCAATATTTTCCAGTGCTTGTGTGATTTGGTTTTCGGCAATGGCATCTTCCAAATCCAAAACAAATTCGTCTGCATCAATTTGAGGAATTTTATTGATGAATTTTTTTTCAGTAGCAGGGATAAAAAAATATGTTTTTAGCATACTAACTTAGTTTTCTTACCTTATTATCTTCCAAAATATATGTTTCGTTACTTTCGGGGCAAACTGCTTTTCCATCATCGTTAAAATGTAACCTGTGTCCATATTCACTCATCCAGCCAATATGTTTTGCCGGATTACCTACAACCAATGCATAGTCGGGAACTGCCTTTGTAACGACTGCTCCTGCACCGATAAAAGCAAAGCGGCCAATTTCATTTCCGCAAACTATGGTGGCATTGGCACCAATGGTTGCTCCTTTTTTTACGAGCGTTTCGTCATATTGATCGCGTCTGTTAACAGCGCTGCGCGGGTTTGTAACATTTGTAAAAACCATGCTTGGCCCTAAAAACACATCGTCTTCACAATTAACTCCTGTGTAAATTGATACGTTGTTTTGTACTTTCACATTTTTTCCCAGTGTTACGCCGGGCGAAACCACCACATTTTGCCCCAGGTTGCAATTCTCGCCCAGTTTACTATTCTTCATTACATGGGTAAAATGCCAAATTTTTGTTCCCTGACCAATTTCACAGGGTTCATCAATAACTGCGGTTTCGTGTATTTGGACATTATTTCTTTCCATTGAAAAATGATTTTATTGTATCACAAATATGGGTTAGTTGGTCTTTTTCGAGCTCGGTATGCATGGGCAAAGATAAAACCCTTCCGGCTAATTCGTCGGAAACGGGAAATGTTCTATCATCTGTCCACTGCTCAAAAGCAGCTTGTTTGTGAAGCGGGATGGGATAATAAATCATTGCCGGGATTTGATGTTTTTTAAGGTATTCCTGTAATTCGATGTTTTTTCCGGCAGGTACTTTAATTGTATATTGATGATATGTATGAGTTGATGCATCGCGTTTTTCCGGAATTCCTACCTCAGGAATATCTCCCAAATGATGATCGTAAAAAATAGCTGCGGCCTGTCGTCTTCGATTAAAATCATCGAGATTTTTAAGTTTTACATTTAATACGGCTGCCTGCAAACTATCTAACCTGCTGTTAACACCAATCCGATCGTGATGATATTTTACGCTGCTGCCATGGTTTGTAATGCTTTTAGCGATTTCTGCCAGGTCGTCGTTATTGGTATAAAGTGCTCCTCCATCGCCGTAACATCCCAGGTTTTTAGAAGGAAAAAAACTAGTGCAGCCAAAATCGCCAAGTGTGCCGGCTTTGTATGGTTTATCTTTGATATAATAATCGGTTCCAATAGCCTGCGCCGCATCTTCAATTACCACCAGATTATGCCGTTTGGCAATGACGTTTATTTGGGCCATGTTGGCACATTGTCCGAAAAGATGGACAGGAACGATCGCTTTTGTTTTGTCGGTAATTAGCGATTCAAGTTGTTGGATATCAATTGTAAATTTATTGATATCCACATCGGCCAGTACGGGTTTTGCTCCCAAAAGCGCAACAACTTCTACGGTAGCAATAAATGTAAAATTGGGCGTAATGACTTCATCTCCGGGGTTTATACCGGCTGCCATCAGGGCGATTTGCAATGCATCGGTTCCATTTGCACAGGGAATTACATGCTTAACATCTAAATATTTGGCCAGGTTGACGGCGAATTCGTTTACAGCGGGCCCGTTAATAAATTTTGCGTTCTTCACAACATCAGACATACCCTGATCTATTTCAGGTTTTAATCTTTCATATTGTGTTTGCAGGTCGACCATCTGTATTTGCTTCATAATCTCTTTTTTTTACAAATTATTCCAGTACCAGTTTATTGCTTCCCTGAGGCCTTTTTTTACATTATATTCAGGTTGATATCCCAAGTGCCTGTTTGCCAGGTCTATGCTGGCCAGTGAATGTGGAATATCGCCTTCGCGTATTGGGCCGTACACCGGTACAATATCTCCAATCTTTTCATCAAAGGCAACAAGTTCATTTTTAATCAGGCCAAACAGTTCATTCAATGTAGTTCGTTCACCAAAAGCTACATTATACACCTTGTTCAAAGCTTCTTCATTGGTTGTAACAGCTGCCAGTTCATTGGCCTGAATTACATTTTTAATATATGTAAAATCCCGCGAAAACTCTCCATCCCCGTTGATTACCGGGGCTTCGTGCTTCATGAGCAAGCTGATGAACTTTGGAATTACGGCTGCATAGGTACTTTGCGGATCTTGTTTTTGGCCGAATACATTAAAATAACGCAAGCCAATGGTATTTAGACCATATATTTTATGAAAATTATCGGCTAGTATTTCGTTAACATATTTACTTATAGCGTAGGGTGATAGCGGCTTCCCTATTTTATGTTCAATTTTTGGCAATTCTTTGGAATCGCCATAGGTTGATGAGCTGGCTGCATAAATAACTCTGGGGACTTTATGTCTGGCAGCCTGAAAGAAAATATTGGTTGTGCCTGTAATATTTACATCGATAGTGGTTACGGGATCTTTTATGCTTCTGGGAACTGAGCCTAATGCTGCCTGATGAAACACAACATCAATACCTTGCATAATTTCGCCAACCAACTCTTTGTCCCGGATATCACCTTCAATAAACTGAAAATTTTTATGTTCACGGAAATCGGCCATGTTTTCAGGGTTGCCTGTAGAGAAGTTGTCTAATCCGACAACTCTTGCGCCTTTTTCGAGGAAAGCCTGACTGAGATTGGCTCCAATAAAACCTGCTGCACCGGTTATTAAAATGTTGTAGTTTTTCATCCGTATATTTTCAATTCTTAGTGATAAGAGCGGCTGTTCACTTTGGATAAAAACCGGCATAATTAAAGTAGTCTTTACTATTCAATAAGTTATACCAGCCTGTTTTCCCGCTTATTAGGTTTCAATTTTAGTTTGTTTTTTTCACAAAATAAAGTCGGGTGAAAATACAAACTATTCACCCGACTTTAAAATTTATTTGTAATTTTTTTATTTCGCGTATGTTACAGCTCTTGTTTCCCGAATAACAGTTACTTTCACCTGCCCGGGATAGGTCATTTCATCCTGAATTTGTTTTGAAATTTCAAAAGACAAGGTTTCTGAGTCTTTGTCGCTTACTTTATCGCTTCCAACAATAACGCGAAGTTCGCGACCAGCCTGAATGGCATACGTTTTCAGTACGCCCTCGTGACGAAGTGCGAGGTTTTCGAGGTCTTTTAGTCGTTTTATATACGATTCAACCACCTCTCTCCGTGCGCCGGGGCGTGCACCGGAAATGGCATCACAAACCTGAACAATGGGTGCAATGAGCGTAGTCATTTCAACCTCATCGTGGTGTGCACCAATTGCGTTGCACACTTCGGGTTTTTCTTTAAATTTTTCGGCCAGCTTCATACCAAATACTGCGTGCGGAATTTCCGGATCGTCGTCGGGTACTTTACCGATATCGTGCAGGAGTCCGGCACGTTTAGCAAGTTTAGTATTCAGTCCGAGCTCCGAAGCCATTATTGCTGAAAGGTTTGCCACTTCGCGGCTGTGTTGCAGCAGGTTTTGGCCGTAAGAAGAGCGGTATTTCATTTTACCGATGAGCCTGATCAGTTCCGGATGCAATCCGTGGATTCCCAGATCAATGGAGGTTCGTTTTCCGGTTTCGATAATTTCTTCTTCGATCTGTTTTTTAGTTTTGGCCACTACCTCCTCAATTCTGGCAGGGTGTATACGGCCATCTGTTACCAGTTGGTGAAGCGACAAACGTGCAATTTCGCGACGCACGGGGTCGAATCCACTCAGAATAATGGCTTCGGGAGTATCGTCAACTACGATTTCTATACCTGTAGCAGCTTCTAATGCCCGAATATTTCTTCCTTCGCGCCCAATTATGCGGCCTTTGATATCATCGTTGTCGATATTGAAAACAGTTACGGCATTTTCTATGGCCTCTTCGGTTGCAACACGCTGAATTGTTTGTATAACAATTCGTTTTGCTTCTTTAGTGGCAGAAATTTTGGCTTCTTCCATAATATCGTTGATATACGACATAGCTTCTGTACGAGCTTCAGCTTTGAGCGATTCAATAAGTTGTGCTTTGGCATCGTCAACAGATAGTCCGCTAATTGCTTCAAGTTGCTCAACCTGTGCCTTGTGCATTTTTTGTACTTCGGCTTCCCGTTTTTCGAGAAGAGCCATTTGAGCTTCAAGGTTGATTTTAATAGCTTCTACTTCCCTGTTTTTCCGGTTAAGTTCTTCGGAACGTTGAGAGAAGTTGGTTTCTTTTTGTTTAAGTTTCTGTTCTTGTTGGTTTATTTTTGCATTCTTTTCATTGATATATTTCTCGTGTTCGTTTTTCAGCTCGAGAAATTTTTCTTTTGCCTGTAGTATTTTATCTTTTTTCAACACTTCGGCTTCGGCGCGGCCTTCGCCTATAATGCTCTCTTTTCGTTTACGGAGCATTACCTGCCATAAAAAGAAAGATACGGTTGAACCTACAAGGAAAGATATAATCAAAAAAACAATCGTTAATCCGTCCATATCTAATAGTATTTAATAAATGAATAATATATTGAGTTTTATTTTTTGGCACAAAAAAAGCCCGCATTAAAACCATTGCTTTTAATAAAAAATCCATTTCTTACATGGATGGTGCCGCGATTATGGATCAGACTTCCACTGTTAACTTCCGAAGAAGTCCCGACGAATCGGGATGAGGCCTGTCTTTACCAAACATCAGCTAAACACCAATTTAGAGTCCTGTTGATTTTTCAAAAGTCAATAATTAATGCGGGCAAAATCTTATGTTAAAGAACCTCTATTGTTTTTCCAGCGCTGCATCGAGCTGTTGACTCATTTCCTGCAGTTCTTCCAGATATTTGCTTCCTGACTGTTGGTCGTCCAAATCGCTAAGTTTAGTTACAAACTGAAGCGCAGCCATAGCTAAAAAATCCTGTGCATCTTTATCAGAATAGACTTTACGGTATTGAAAAACAGTATCATTAATTTTTTTTGCTGCATTTCTAACCTTTGCCTCATCTGACCGCTTAATTTTCAGCGGATAATACCGATCTGCAATATTTACTCTTATCGTAAATGTGTCACTCAATTCACTCATATCAGCGGTTTAATAACGCAATACAATGATCAACCTCCCGCACAATTGCATTAATCCTTGCCCTTGCTTCTTTTTTACCTTCCGGTGTTTCGCCTATTGACCGGGCAATTTTTAATGTCTCGAAACGCTTTTGTAACTCTTCATATTCAGCGTTCCGCTTGTCCAATCGGGTTCTTAACTCCTCCATCTCACTTGTCAGCATCGAATTTGCTTCCAAACACATTTCATACGAACTAATGAGCTGTTCCAACTTCGCCTTCACCTCTTCAAGAACCTGGTCTTTATTTTCTGCCATCTCCAATTGGGTTTATTATACAAAATTAAAATAAGAAACCTAAATCCCAAAATTATTTGATGCGTTTATTTTTATTTAAAACTCGTTATTTTACGTGCAAAAAGCTATTATCTTTGTTTATATCTATTTGTAATTCTTTTACGTATAAACCTAAAAAAAGTTAATATTTGAAAAGTTTTTTGCTTTAAAAAAACCTATACTGTTTGTTTTAATATGATTACAATTTTTTCTACAATTTCCAGAGTCTCGATAAAAAACAACAAAACGGCTGTTTTACTTGTTTTTTTATGCTTTTTCGGTAATGCTTTCCTGTTTTCTCAACCAATGAATAAAAACAACCCGTTCATTTCTCCGGTTGATTTTGACATTAAACTGAGCGGGAACTTTGCAGAATTGCGGGGCAGCCATTTTCATACCGGCATCGACATTAAAACGAAAGGTACAACCGGGCACAATATTTATGCTATTTATGATGGATATGTGTCGCGTATAAAAGTATCGCCTTACGGCTATGGCAATGCTTTATACATAAGGCACCCGAACGGATATACTTCGGTTTACGCCCATCTGGAAAGTTTCAACATACAAATTGAACAATATGTACGGGAGCATCAGTATGAAAAGAAAACTTTTGCCCTGAATTTATACCCGGAAAAAGACCTGATAAAATTAGAAAAAGGCGATGTAATTGGTAAAAGCGGGAATTCCGGAGGCAGTTTAGGCCCGCATTTGCATTTCGAGATCAGAAAAACAGCCAATGAGAAACCTCAAAACCCGATGTTTTGGGATTTCAACATTGAGGACAACATTAAGCCGCGGTTCCATTACGCTATTCTTTATCCGCTCTCATTCGGTGCACATATTGAAAATAAGGCAGACAAAAAAGTATTTACGCTAAAAAAATCAGGGGGCAACTATCAACTTAAAAACAAACCTGTGGTTGAAGTTGCCGATACTATTGGCATTGGTGTTTATGTTAATGATTATTTAAACAACAGCTACAATCGCTGTGGTGTGCATCAACTTAAAATGTATGCAGACAATGAGTTGATGTTCCATCTTCAGCTTGATGAATTATCTTTTGCTGAAAATCGGTACATACTTTCCCACATGGATTATGCCCTGAAAACCGAACGGAAAATTAAAGCCCATAAGTGTTTTATCGATGATGGAAACAACTTTAGTGCATACAAAACACCGAAAGACAAAGGAAAAATTTATGTCGCCCCCGGCGTTCGGAAAGAAATCATGGTTGAAGCAATTGATGTGTATGGTAATAAATCGGAATTAAATTTCACGCTCGTTGGAAAGCCTGCACTCGAGAAACCCGAAATACCTGCTGCTGCAGACGTTTTCATGCCCGGGCAGACCAATCATTTTCAGCGAAACGATATTCATCTTATCATTCCGACAAAAGCATTATATAAAAAGGTCTATTTTACGTACGAAATGCGAAAGGGTAATGTAGAAATGTGGAGCGATATACATACATTACACAATTACCGGGAACCGCTGCATAAGCATTTCAATGTGAGTATAAAAACGAATCCTGTTCCCATCAACTTAAGAAAAAAACTTTACATTGCCAGTGTGGATGAGTCGGGTAAGACACGTTCTGCCACGTCGACTGCGCGATATGATGATGGGTGGGTACATGCACGCATCAGGCAATTTGGGTCGTTTTGTGTAATGGCTGACACGATTATTCCTGAAATTAAACCCGTAAATATTTCGCAAAATAAGGATATGACCGGTGAAAACAGTATTATTGTTGATATTACCGACAGCGAAACAGGAATTCAATCTTATGACGGCTATATTAATGGCGATTGGGTTTTGTTTGAGTATGATGCAAAGAATGACAGGCTGCGGTATAACTTTGACGAGCATTTGCCCGATGATGAAAGCTATACACTGAAACTTATTATAAAAGACAGGAAAGAAAACACGGCTGTTAAGACGATTAATTTTGTTCGGCTGTTGTCGGAAACAAAAAAATAAATAGTGAAAAATTACCCAAAAAAAGCAATTATCGGCCTTATGTCGGGGACTTCGGTTGACGGGCTTGATATTGCACTTTGCACTTTTAATGGGAAAAATGGACGGCTTACCTGGGAAATTGCCCATGCCGAAACAAAAAAGTACCCGCCAAATTGGTCATCGAAACTTTTATGGGCTCATGAGTTAAGTAGTGAAAAGCTGGCTCAACTACATTTTGAATACGGAGAATTGCTGGGCAAAATGGTCGATGAATTTGTAGAACAGAAGAAAATAGACCGGCAAAACATCGACGGCGTTAGTTCACACGGTCACACGGTTTTTCACCAGCCTGAAAAAGGCATGACCTTGCAAATTGGCCATGGTGCGGCTTTGGCGAATGCCTGTAAGTTGCCGGTAATTTGCGACTTTCGAGCGCAGGATGTGGCGATGGGCGGTCATGGTGCGCCCCTGGTACCTATTGGTGACCGTTTGTTGTTTGGCGAATACAATTTTTGCCTGAATATTGGCGGCATTGCCAACATTAGTTTTGAACTGAAGGACAAAAGGCTGGCGTGGGATATTTGTCCGGCCAACATGGTACTGAACCATTTGAGCCAACAGTTTAACCAACCGTACGATGAAGATGGTGAAATTGCCGCTTCGGGAAAAATTGACACTGCGCTGCTCGATCGACTTAACCGGCTCGGATATTATTCTCTACAACCACCCAAAACACTGGGGCGCGAATGGGTAGAAAAGCACATTTTTTCTATTCTCGAAAAAAGCACAGTTTCGCCTGCAGATCAAATGGCTACGTTTGTTGAACATATTGCGCATCAAATAGCACAAGCAACTAAAAATTATGATGGAAAAACCCTTCTGATAACCGGAGGCGGGGCACGGAACAAGTATTTGTCCGAACGAATCAACAAAACAACCGGGCTTGCCGTTGTACTACCAGAAGATACCGTAATTGACTTTAAAGAAGCCCTGATATTTGCTTTACTGGGTTATTTAAAAATGAACAACGAAATAAATATATTATCATCTGTTACCGGAGCAAGGCACGACCATGTGTCCGGCATTGAATATAAAATTTAATTATTATGGAAAATTTCACTGCATACAACCCTGTAAAACTCCATTTTGGAAAAGGAGTAACCGATAAACTTGGAGAAACCGCCAGCGAATTTGGCAAGAAAGTGCTGCTCATGTATGGCAAAGGCTCAACGGTTAAGCACGGATATTACGATATTGTGCTCCAACAACTCAAATCGAACGGGCTTGAGGTAATTGAGTACAGCGGCATTAAATCAAATCCGGTGTATGAAGATGTAGAAAACGCCATAGAACTGGGGCGTAAAGAAGAAGTTGATTTAATTGTTGCTTTGGGCGGCGGTAGCGTAATAGATTCGGCCAAAATTACGAGTATGTGCATTCCCGGCGACCTGAACTCATGGAAAGTGATGTCGCGGGAAGTAA
Organism: uncultured Bacteroidales bacterium; assembly: GCA_964413185.1. GTDB lineage: Bacteria > Bacteroidota > Bacteroidia > Bacteroidales > Salinivirgaceae > Salinivirga. The sequence goes on along the minus strand of CAYPSX010000073.1, from coordinate 1,118 downwards.
AACCCGAAAAATCGGTACCTTTAATCACCGTATTGACGCTGGCTGCAACAGGAACAGAAATGAATGCTGCGGCGGTGTTGCAAAACCATCAGACCGGACAAAAGCTTGGATATGTGGATCCGCTGGCCTATCCGAAGCATTCTTTTTTAGACCCGGAATTTACGTATTCCGTGCCAAAGTCCTACACAGCTTATGGTGTTGTTGATATGATTGCCCATGCGCTTGAAGCCTATTTTGGACAAGGAACAGCCCGTTTAACAGACAAGTTCATTGTTTCGATTATCCAGGAAGCCATGCACTTTGGTCCGTTGGCGCTAAAAGAACCTGAGAATTATGAATATCGTGCCAATTTAATGTGGGCAGGTACAACAGCTCTGAACGGCATGACCAACTGGGGCAAAAAATACGGCGACTGGGGCGTGCATTCACTAGGGCATGAGCTTTCGTTGCAATTTGATGTTCCGCACGGAGCCAGTTTGTCTATTGCCTATCCGGCGTGGATGAAACTACAAATTGAAAAAGCAGGCACCCGCATTGCTGCATTAGGTCAGGCGCTATGGGGCGATAGCGATTTGCGCTCGACCATACGAAATTTTGAAAACTTTTTCGAAAGTATTGAATCGCCAATACGCTTACAGCAAGCGGGAATTGATGTGGATAAACGCGAAAAAATCATCAATGGATTGAATGATAACCTGGCAAGTGGTTTCGTATATCCGTTAAGCAATGACGAGCACCAGCGTGTGGTTGATTATATGTATGAAGGGGCGTTGTAGAAGTAATTAATTAAAAAAACGCAGGCCTTACTACCTGCGTTTTTTTATCTTCAAATTCTAAGTAATTTGGATATTCAATGTCAAATAGTTTATTTTGAAGTTTTTAAACAATATAATGAGATATACGTATTACCATACACAGGAGAATAGAGGAATAGAATTACCAGAACCGATAATTTGTAATAAAGATAATGCCTGGCTTGGTAAGGCATTCTATTTTTGGGAAAATGAAGATGATGCAACTTATTGGGGAATTAAGTTTAAAAACAGAACTGGAAAGTATGATATTTACAAAACGGATATTCCTTTAGACAATGTATTAGATACAGTATTTAATCGAGA
>CAYPSX010000072.1:0-16295 GCA_964413185.1 uncultured Bacteroidales bacterium | reverse complement strand
ATGATGGACTATAAACAAGATAACCTTGATGTTAAAAATAGCAGTGAAGCACTAAATCATTTCTTGTCACTTGGCCGGCAAATGGAAGAACATAAAGAAAGCTTTGTCAATGAACTGCAATCATTCCTTTCCGACGAAAAAATACTCCACATGCTTTACACCGAACACCAGTTTAAATTTTTTATGCTTAACCGCATTCGCGGACGTCACGGAAGAGGCCCCGGCCATGGGCAAGGCATGGGTCGCAGACGTGTAAATATGGATACACAAACCCCATAACTTTTAATCTGACCAAAAGCTACTCGAAAATATACCCTTGCTTTGCCGTCCGCTTTAGCTGAAGCTATATTAGAAACGAAAGCTACGAGGAATTGTATTCCCATCGAATATAATTTCCGGGGAAATCAATATGGAATGCTGATTTACAGCAATATGAAGCTCATAGTGTAAGTTTTTTTTCTATCTTTGCAAAACCCGTTAGAACAAAAATACTATGAGAGAAAGTGCTGATCTACATGTTGAAGGGCGCAAACTGCATGCTCTTCAAGATGAAAAATGGAAAGTTATTCCCGGCACAGAAGAGAAGTACATGGTCAGTAATTATGGACGTGTTAAAAGCTATTCCGCCAATTCTGAGGGAAAAATTTTAAAACTCAGTGCGACAAAAGGCTTTAAAACCGTCTGCATCCGGATCAATGGCAAAAGAAAAACCGTTTTAGTGCATAAACTTACCGCTGAAGCTTTTGTCCCGAAAAACGATGGAGATAACATGATCGTGCATCTTGACTGGAACAAGGGAAATAATTATTACAAGAACTTGCAATGGACAAACCGCGAAAATGGTTACAAAAGAATCCTTGGCAGGTTACATGAACAAAACAGGAGAAATCCGCGCAAACGAAAAGTTACAAATTCAAAACTTGGAAAAGCCGATATTGAAGTACTCAAATCGATGCTCAAAAGAGGCGTAAAGCAAAAGGTAATTGCCCAGTTGTTTTGTATTAGCGAAATGCAGGTTTCAAGAATTAAAAAAGGAGAAAACTGGGGAAGTATTAAAGCAAAAGGTTTAAATAATTAGAACCTGTGTGAGTTGAACAAAGTTGGACCAGAAAGAAAATGACGCAGGAGATTATGAAAAAGTCTCTTGCGTTTTTTTATGTGGTGATTTTTTTTCAAGTACCGTAATTTCCTGCGATACCCTGGTTTCGATCAGGGAATGGCATCAGCAAGCAAAGTCCTTTAGTGCAGGAGGTAACTGTAATACATATTTTTAGCTTATTTGTAATTTGATTATTACAAATTGGTATTTCTCCTTTTCACTTGCCTTTGGGCAAGAAAAAGACCTGCAATTACAATAGCAATTCCCGTTGCTTTTTGGAACGTAATTGCTTCTGAAAATTTAATGTAAGCAACAATTGCCGTTACCACAGGTACAAGATTATTGTAAGCGGCTGCTTTTGATGCGCCAATTTTGCCTATTGCATACGTAAAGAGCATAAAGGCCGCAGCACTTCCGAAAATCCCCAAAGAAATCAACGGGAATAACCATTCAGATTGAAACCCGATTTTTTGAATAGTGCCCAGTCCATCTGTAAAAAAGAAAGGCGAAAAATAAAGGAGACCGAAAATATTTTGATAAATATTAATGGTAAATACATTAAACGATTTGGCTATCTTTTTTAGCAAAAGCATATAAACAATAGCGGTTAGCACTGCCAAAAACAACACAAAAACCCCAAAATAACCGCCATCGAAAACAACTTGTCTGTCGAGAATAATCAAGGCCACACCCGAAAAAGAGATCACAATGCCAGCCACATTTATACGGGTCAACCTTTCTCTGAAGGCTAAAAAAGCACCAACAGGTACCAATAGCGGAATTGTTGAAATAATTACGCTCGAAATAGTCGAAGTAGTAAGCTTTACCCCGTAAGTTTCGAATATGAAATATAGAAATGGCTGAAAAAAACCCAATAAAGCCAAAGATCCCATTTGCCGCAAATTGATCCTTTCATGCATTTTGAATGCAAACATGAGTGGCACAAGTAAAATGAGCGCCACTACCAATCGCATGAAAATGATCGACATGGGATTGAAAAACGTTAAAACTTCTGCTGTCCAGGTAAATGAATAACCCCAAAATAAGGCTGTTAGAAAGGCAGCAACCTGAGCTTTAATATGTGTACGTTTGTCCATGTTATTTCAAATGTATGCCATAAAGTCATCCGTAACTTTTCTTGAGTGTCAATATGGCGGTGTTTTTTGATTGGTATGCAACTTGAATAATTCGTTAAAGAAACAAAAAATTAATTAACCAATAAAAGGAGAATAATTATGATACCTACAGTTTTCACATCTAGCAGAACAAACAATGGTTTATCGCGCAATTTCAGCAATCGGCCATATTACGGACAAAAAAGCGAGTGCATCACACTACCCGATGTAAACATCATTGAGCACAACGATAAAGTAGAGCTGCAAGTTGCTGTCCCGGGAATTGATAAAGAAGATATCAATATTCATGTAGAAGACAGCGTATTAACCATTAGTGCAAAAAAAGAAACCGAAAAAGAAGAGAAAGAAGAACTGAACTACCTTAAAAAAGAGTTTGGATACGAAGGTTTCAAACGTGCCTTTAACATTTCCGATGATTTAGATCAGGATAAAATTGAGGCAAAACAAAGCAATGGCATTTTGTATATCACTTTGCACAAAAAAGAAACAGCCATTGATAAAGGTCCGCGGACTATTGATGTGCAGTAAAAAGGAGGCTCTGAATGCAATGATGAGCCAACTAACCTCAATATAGTTGTATGTTCTTCATACAATACTGAAAATTAACTAGAAGCAGCGTTGCGATTATATTAAAGCGCTGCTTTTTTATTTTCTGATTGTAAAAAAGTTTGAGGTGTAGCTGACTCATGGTGATCAACGATAATGTCAAATTACCCAAAAGTTGGGTGTAAATGTTGATGACGTTTCCTGATGCAGACTGGAAAGAAGGGAAATCTTTTGCTCCGCTGAAGAAAGCGAAGTTGCAGCCCGCAAGAAAGGTAAGCTCCGGATTAATCACACAGCCCATTGATTATTATGGTGCTTAGTGTTTTTTAGCAGGCTCTATTTGCGAATTACATTTATATTTTGATGATATAAATCGCTTAAACCACTGTGTTCATCCAGAAAATAGATGTATAAATCGTATGCTCCGGTACCATCATCGGTTTTGAATTTCCGCTCGGCATTTTTCCATAAATCGGCTTTCCAAAACAGGGTGGTCGAGAAGTTTGGCTGATGTGGATTATTCGTTATGTGTTGTATAAATTTTGCTACTGGAGTGTAGGTCATATATTTTAAAAATATTGCATTACCGTTAAATTTTATACCTCCAAAATCATTCGTTAATGTGTGAATCGAAATAATGCCATTAATTCTTTGGTTACCAATGTAGTAAGGTTCATCTATTACGTATATTTTTTCAACTTTCGAAGGAGTCAGTCCAAGTATTGCTTTGTAATCAAAAATTGGGATATTGTCGACCAAAAGTAGTGGCTTTGCATACGAACTGAGCCTTTTGTTGTCGGAAACATAGAATTGCGGTTTGCCATTTCTCTTTTTTATGCTCGCATTTGGAATAATTTCCCTGAAGACTTCCTCCATCGTGGGCAGAGCAATATAATCTTTTAAATAAACCGGAACAGTGTTTCTTTCAATGGCTGGTAGTGGATCAAAGTGACTTATTCGTATGCTGTCTGATATGTTGAATTGCTTTTCAAGCTGCTGGTAAAGATACATTTGTGCAATTAAATCGCGATAACTCGTGTCAATAATCATGGGTATTTTTTCATTGTAAAATAGGTTAGAAAAACTGTTTTTTACCAATATATTAACCTCACCGGCTACGCCCCGATCGGCAGTAATGTAAGCATCTTTTATTCCTGTGGAGTTTTCGATATTGAAAATAAACGAACCGTTTTCTTTTGTTTTGTAAGTGTGTAGTTGGTTTTCAATGCCAAAAAGCGATAAAAAAACAATATGGTTGCTAACAGGTTTTTTTTCTGATTTTTGTTCAAGTACACCACTTATACTTAAATCATGTATTTCAGGAATATGCTCAAATTCAACCCTCACTATTTTTTTTAAAAACTCCGCGTTTTTTTGCAGTGCTTGAATATGGTTTTGCAGCGCAATTTTTACGTAAGATTGAGGAATGGATGCTGATTCCGGGAATATTTGGTTATAACTATTGAGTAAGAATGGGTTTCGTGTTATTAAGTGGTATGCAAATGTCGAATCATGTTGTCGAAATTTTGTTCCCTTACGTATTACGGAAATAATTGCTTTGTTGTTTTGAAAACTTGGCAGATCTGGTAACGAAACATTTGCACGGGTTTTGGATGTGCGGTTATCTGTAGTTTTGCTGATTTTTTGTACGCTCCTGTTATCCACATAAATACAACCTATTGCAAGAGGCGTTTTTTTGTCAATAATAGTAAAATAATTAATGCCATAAGTGAGTAGGTTAGAAGGCAAAGTGTATGTTTTTTTGGCGAGTTCCTCGTTTGCCACAATTTTGAATTGTGAATTCCTTACCAATACGCGCAAGTTCTTATTTTGTATGGTTCCTTGTGGGGAAAGTTCAATTCTATACCTGTCTTTTTGCTGTTCTATTGCAAGTTTGTCAAGTTTTTGCTCACTGTTTTTTAATATCGTATGAAAAGTATTTGACGCTGAAGTGGAAGTCAATTTTCTGGTTGTGTGTGCGGGTTTTTGTGTAATATTTTTTCTGGGCACTCCCTCTTTGGGGTTGATGATAAAAAGTACCTGGTGAGCAAATTGTTCTGGCAAATAGTTCCGCAAAAATGTAGTGTACGCTCTCATTAGGTACCCCGATGATTTGAATTCTGCCGGAATTTCTATAAACCCCTCGCAAAATCCTTTTTCGATAGATATTTTTTGTTGTACGCGATGTTCCTCACTATATAGTTCTACATATAATGTTTTGCTCAAACAGTTTTTTCGGTTACTTGAAATGCTGGCGAAATACCATATTTTTTCTCCCGAAACATATACATTACGGTCTGTAATTAGCTTAACTTTTTCTGTATAATCCTCCAGCGGTGATTTTTTTTCGATATATTGTCCGTGCAATGCCGAGATTGTTATCAAAAGAATTCCGAGTATTTGTCTTATAATGTTCATTTACTCCCGATCGTTTAACCGTTAATTATCAATCCAAAAATTGGGTTTTTCCAGAGAACCGTCTTTTTGTGTGCAGTCTACGCAGCCCCTGCCAACAATTCCCAAATCCCCATGCTCATTAATTGTGAGGTAAATGGGCCAGTCGCTTGGGGAGTAGTTTCCAATAAATGGCACTCCCTGCGTGTTTATTGTGCATTTGTCATAATAAAACGAAACCAACAGAGGCCTGTTCACAAAAATGCGTTGCGCGGTTTTTCCTGCCACCCAAAACAAACCTAAAACTTTTTCGTTTGGATTGGAAATGCATTCAATATTTCCTTTAATCTGGTATGGTTGAGTGGAATAGAAAAGTTCTCCGCCAGCGTTTATTTCTTTTACCGCCTTAAAGAAATTATATGTCTCTTCATTTATCGTATATTGATTGGTTAGAAGACTATATTTTATAGTAAGTTTTTTTGTTTCTGTATTTACGTAGTTTAATGGAATGTTTTGCAAGGTAACAGAATTGAGTGTTGATGCATCAAACAGAAATATTTCTTCCACGTTCTTTGTAGCCCAACAAGTGTAAAATTCCATAGGCCATGGATAGGGTTCAATGCTTCCGTTATACGTATATTCTAACGTGTAATCTGAATTAAACTTGTAAGTTTCTTCGAGCCGCCAAAGATAATAAGTATGAGTGTTTTCCGGATCGTGTGTGGAAACATAGAACTGGTAACCTATTTCATCGTAATTGGGGTCTGATGTGGGTTTATACTCAATTTCGGCATACACCGAATCTATAGGTACGGAAGTGAGCAATTGTTGAAAACTCGATTGGTAAATCTTACCTTCGGTAGTTGTAATGAGCACCCTGTAGGAGGTGCCAGGCTGGCCCGTAAATTCATCATTTTGATAGATGCCGGGATCTATTTCCGGAAACGAATGTATATTTCCTTCACTGTCTTCAACCGCAACATTAGCGCCTTCAAAGGGGGTAATTTCGGGGTTGTTTAGCGGGCTGGTTTTCGATAATTTTATGGTATACGGTTCATTGTAATTGGTAATTAAACCATCAACAACTAGTTGATTATCATAGTCATCTATTTCAGGTGTGTATTCTTCAATACACGAGCAAGTGAAACTCACTGAAAAGAATAATATAAAAACATGTATTATTTTAATCTGCATAATTTCCCAGTTTAAAATTGTATGTGAGCGTGACAATGGGCGACCCAAATACCGATAGTTTATAGGCTTGAATACGGTCTTCTTCATTTTTAAAATAAACGGAGTACGCATTTTTTCGGCCAAAAACATTGTATACAGAAAGAGACCACGACCCGTGGGCAAACTTTTCAGACAGTAAATTGCCTTCAATGTTGATAGACAGGTCAACCCTGAAATAATCGGGAAGGCGGTACTCATTTCTCCCCGAAAAATTGATTATCCTGCGGCCATCCTGATAATAGATTCCTACAGGGTACGTAACAGGTTTGCCCGTATTGTACACAACATTGCTCGAAATACTATAGCGTCGGTTAAATTTGTAATTAAAAACCAGATTAAAGGCATGCGGTTTATCAAAGTTGGTCGGGTAGGCTTCTCCATAGTTAATTTGATTTTCAACAAAGGGGCTATTTACTTGTGCTGTCGATTTTGAATACGTATAATTTACCCATCCGTTGAGACGGCCTGCCTTTTTTCGAACCATTAGTTCAATTCCATAAGCATTGAGGTTTCCTTGTACGACCTCTGTTTCAGGAATTTCGGTTATCATCATGTTGGCTCCGTTTTTGAATTCTACAAGGTTCGATACTTGCTTGTAATACGCTTCTGCCGATAGCTCCAGGCTTGTGGCATCGGGATTTGAATAAACTCCAAACGAGTATTGATAACCTTCCAGGGGTTTGATGTGGTAATCGGCCATTTTCCATTTTGCCGTTGGGGAAATGGAAATTGTATTCGATAGCATGAAAATATTTTGGTGCAAACTGTTTACGCTTGCTTTAAACGACAAGAATGTTGTAAGCATATAATTTGCAGCAATCCTAAAGTCAAGGGAATTATATGTTTTAATAAAGTCACCGGCCCCAAAATTTAAAGTATCCATAATGGTTGTTTCATCCATTGGTTTATTTTCCTGGTACTCAAATACATCTTGTGGGCCTAGAAAGTTGTAATTGTTAAATCGCAAACCACCATAAACCGTAAAAAAGGGGAGTATTTTCCATTCGTTACTAATAAATACAGCATTTTCGAGGCTAAATTCGCTGCCCAGATTTTGGGTTAAGATTAGCGATTCATCAGAAAGCGGTTTATGCGTTCCCCGGTCAATGGAGTAAAATGTGGAGCTGAACCCGGTGGTTATTTTGTGGTTGTTGTTTGGAATGTAATCAACTACGCCTTTTAATTTGTAGTTTGTAATGTTGAATTTATGTTGATATGCGTTGAGAGCAATTTCATGGTTGCTTTCATCGAACCAATAATTGCTGTATATGGTACTCAATGTAAACTTGCTTTTGCTACCTAATGAATGGTTCCAATTGAGTGAACCGCCAATATTTTCATATTTATACTCGGCCAGCGAGGCAAATGAAATATCATCGTGGCTGTAATACCCAAATAGCTCCAGTTCATTGTCGGTGTCCAATTCGTATGACACACCACCAACTGCATCGTAAAAATTAGCACTACTGTTGCGTATGTCTGGCGATTTAACTTTGCCCAGCAACCAGTCGCTGTAGGTCGATCTTACTCCAATATAGGCGCTACTGCGATCTTTTTGAATGGGCGTTTCAAGAAATATGCGCCCGGTTACAGGGCTAATTCCCCCGCTTGCTGAGAATTTCTTCCGGTTTCCCTGCGTTGTAGATACATCAAAAACCGACGCCAACCTCCCTCCATATTCAACGGGTATATTGCTTTTATAAAGTTTGAACTCCTCAACCGCATCGGGATTAAAGGCTGAGAAAAACCCGAACAGGTGCGAGGTGTTGTAAATCGGTACATTATTGATGAAGAATTGTGTTTGGTCTGACGGGCTCCCCCTTACATTGAACCCCGAGGAGGCTTCGCCTGTGTTTTGAACTCCCGGAAGCATCAGGGCAATTTTCATAAGGTCGGTTTCTCCTAAAATTTGTGGTATGCCTTTTACTTGTTTCATTTCCAGTCTCTCAAGCCCCATATTGGTGCTTTTTACATTGTCGTACCTGTCTCCCTTGATAACTATTTCATCTAAAGAGATGAGCCCTTTTTCAAGCACAATGTTCAGGTTTCCTTCTGATCTTACATCAATGGTGAGTTTTTTCTCTTTTTGTTCTATACTTGAGGCTGTTAAAACATGAATACCTCTGGGAACAGTGAGGCTGTAGTATCCTTTTTCTGAAGTAACAGCACCAATTCCAAGGTTTTTTATATAGATGGTACAGGCAATGATTGGATCTCCGTTTTCAGCTGACTTTACGTAGCCTGAAATTACACATTTTTTACCTTTTTTTGCTTTTTTTGATGTGCCAATAATAATGGTTCTCTTGGTGTAATCGTCGTTTGTTTTTAAATAGGTATTCAAATCCGTTTTATTTGTTCCGGATTTGGGAGCTGTCTGGGTTTCTTCTTCAAAAAAACCGGGTGGAAGCCCCACTTTTAAAGGACTGTTTTTTGTAAAAAAGTAATTTCCTTTCTTATCGGTTGAAATGTATAAACGATGGTTTTCAAATGTTTTTTCTAAAAAATTTATCAGCGCAATGGTATCCGAAACTATAATTTGCCTCACTTCAGGTAATGGCTCTTCATAAAAAAAGCGAACTTGATGGGTTTTCGATATTTTTTTAACAAAGCTGTCCCATGATAATCCGTTGTAATCTTGTGGACTAAGAACGATACTTTTCTGTCCGAAGCCCTGAAAACCCATGGTTAAAATAAATAATATTCCTATACAAAATATAAAGCCTTTATTAGTCCAATTCATTACAAAACACTATTAATTGTTTAAGATGGGCAGTAGTGGCGGTTTTATATTTAATTCCTTTTTTTCGTAAAAACCGCCTTATTTTCTTTTTATGATTAGGATATATTTTAAGGAAGTGCCTTCTATGGGATACATTAGTTAGCTTATCATTCCTTAGAATATACAGATTTTTTTTTACCGATGAGTATTTTCCGTAAGGATTGGAGTCGGTAAATATTTTAATATAATCTTTGTTGTATTCAATGTAAAAAACACTTTTGCCTGCGTTGAAGTATTCTACAAAGCTTTTTTGCAGACCTTTCTGACCAAGTAGGTGGGTGGAAACCAGTGTCTTACTTTCAATGAGCACAGAGTCAACCAGTTTATTGTCGAGCACAACGCCTTTTTGTATGCCGCCTTCTGTATGGAATTGCAGCATTAATTGGTTCGTGTAAAGGTTGTACCGTATTTTTTTATTTTGAAATACTTCTCCTTTGATGAAAATATCAGATGAAATCCATTTTTCCGAAAAAATGTACGGATGCCCATTAATTCTGGGGTCACCTTCTAATAACTCTACACCATTTACTAATACATCGCTGGTTGTGTAAACGCTTTTTATGTAATCAATTATTTTATCCTTTTTACTACTGTTAATTTGTGCACTCGCAATCTTACTGGCAATAAGGATAAAAAGAAATATTAATACTCCGAACCCCGGCTTGTGTTTCATTAATAATTATAGTTGTTTTCGTTGGATTGCAAAAATAATAGCTGTGTATTGCAAGGTGCTAATTTGTAGTATATTAGAGTTTTTGCAATGTACACCTCAAATATAGGAAAACATTTCTAAATTAAATGGGATTATTGATTTTTTTTAATTTGCATTTATTATTTCATGTTTTTTAGAAATAAGAACAGCATTTAGTATCCCCGCTGTTACTTTTAAGTGATTTGCTTTTTTTTGGGAAACTCAATCACTTCAAGATTCTCAATCTTGTTCGTAATATTAAAACGAACAATGGTCGACACCTTGTGAAGCCCGCTAATACCCGCAGCTCCCGGATTAATATGCAATAAATTGTTTGTTTTGTCGAATTGCACTTTTAAAATATGTGAATGCCCGCTGATAAATAAATAGGGCGGATTTTCATAAATCAGGTTTTTAACCGAAGGCGCATATTTTCCCGGGTAGCCGCCAATATGCGTCATCATTATATCAACATCATTAATACTGAACCTGAGAACTTCAGGCAGTTCCCGGCGTAGAGAAGCATCATCAATATTGCCAAAAACCGCTCGGGTTGGCGCTATTTTTTCCAGTTGGTCAAGAATCTTACGTTGTCCAATATCTCCGGCATGCCAAATTTCATCAACTTCGCTAAAGTGTTTTTCTATTGCCGGGTGTAAATAATTATGCGTATCTGAAAGCAAACCGATTTGCATAAACCTAAAATTTTGGCCGAAAGTATCTTTTTTAACTCGAATTAATTATATTTTCTTGCAAAAATTTTCATTTAACTAAAATTTATTAAGATATTTGCACCACCAAAAGAATATCGGTTTACTTGATATTCAAAAAACTAATGTTGAACTAAAGAAGGAGGAATTAACAATCGCGCAAAAAAGAAGAAAAAAACGGCCAAGCCCAAGAAGGGACGAACCAAGATTTAGAATCAATGAAGGCATACGGGCACAACAAGTAAGAGTTGTAGGTGATAATGTTGAAAATCCCGGCATTTATTCCCTTAAAGAAGCCTTGAAAATGGCAGATGAAGCAATGTTGGATTTGGTTGAAATCTCCCCAAAGGCAGATCCGCCAGTTTGTAAAATTGTTGATTACAACAAATTCCTTTACGAACAAAAAAAGAAACAGAAAGAAATGAAGGCCAAAGCCACCAAAGTGGTTATAAAAGAAATCCGTTTCGGGCCTAATACTGATGAGCATGACTATGAATTTAAGAAAAACCATGCCATCAAATTTCTGCAAGACGGGGCAAAATTAAAAGCCTTCGTGTTTTTTAAGGGAAGAACCATATTGTTTAAAGATAAAGGCGAAATATTGCTGCTCCGTTTAGCTCAGGATTTGGAAGAATACGGAAAAGTCGAAAAAATGCCAAAGCTTGAGGGTAAACGAATGACAATGTTCATCGCCCCGAAGAAGTAATTTTGATGTTGAATTTTTAAAATGTTGAAGGATGCCGAAGATGAAAACAAAATCCAGTGCAAAAAAGCGTTTTGCGCTTACTGCAACTGGTAAAATTAAGCGGAAGCATGCTTACAAAAGTCATATCCTTACAAAAAAGGATAAGAAACGTAAGCGCAATTTGGGATATTTTTCCATGGTTGAAAAATGTGACTTAAAAAATGTAAGAGAGTGTTTAGCTCTTAAGTAAAAACAATTAACCGGAATGGTACAGCCATAAAAGTTTCCAAGTAATTTTGGAACGCTGCCCATTCACAAAATCAGATGTTATGCCAAGATCAGTAAATGCTGTTGCATCAAGAGCCGCAAGAAAAAAAGTGCTCAAACAAACCAAAGGATACTTTGGTGCCAGAAAAAATGTGTGGAGCGTAGCTAAAAATGCCCACGAAAAAGCATTAAGCTACCAGTACCGCGATCGTAGAACTAAAAAACGTAATTTCCGCGCATTGTGGATTCAACGTATCAATGCCGCAGTTCGTCACTACGGAATGTCCTACTCAGAATTTATGGGTAAAATTCACAAGCACGATATTCAAATAAACCGTAAAACTCTTGCCGATTTGGCAATGAATCATCCACAAGCTTTTGAAGCAATTGTGAAAACGGTAAAAAAATAAATTGAGCTAATTTGCAACAAACAAAACGGTAATTGTAAAAAACAATTGCCGTTTTTTTTATGTTCCTTTTACAGGTTTTTATGGATAATAGCATAAAACACATAACTTTGTTTCTCAACCTAAATGAATCTATTATGAACCGAGCCATGACTAAAAATAAGACACAGTTCTGCTGAGCGTGTCGAAGTACACCCGCATGATTATAACGAACCTAAAAAAAATTATGCGACGTACATTGGGCTTATCATGGCGAGCTACATCCCGATTGGTCATCGGGACAGGTACTGGCAACTAAAATCAAAATTATAAACAGATGAAAAAAATTATACTCATTTTACTTACTTTGGCTATCTATATAAATTTAGATGCGCAATATGTTACAAGTGGCGACGGTGATATTTATACCCTGCAAACACTTGCCCAATCCGCCGGATCGCAGTTCCTGGAAGTTGGTGACAATTACCAGATGAACGGTGAAATAACTATTGCCGAAGGAGACACTTTAATGATTGAAACAACCGATTCTGTGTTTTTTGACGCAAATGCACATTTGCTTATTCAGGGAGTAATGTTGGCAAATCCCGAAAATCCTGCCGTAATCACTGCCACAGACTCAACGGCAGGTTTTATTGGTATTACTTTTGACGAAAGCAACGGCTCAGCATTGGGGAATGTATATTTCAGCCACGGAGGCGGCATCTCGTTATTGTATTCCGATGTGCAATTCTCGCAATGCAGCTTTTATAAAATGACCGATCAAAACGGATCCGGAGCTATTGATATGCTACAATCAAATCCGGTTATCGAAAACTGCGAGTTTCTACATAATTTTCAGGCAGCAATCAGTTCCGGCGCCACAGCTTCTTCATCGCCCAAAATCAAAAATAACTATCTTTATCGTAATAATGCCGAAAATGGGAACCGGCCACAAATAAACCTGGGCACAAGCGACGGTATAACCGATATTCTGATTTACGGAAACACTATTGACGGTTTTTACGACGAAGCAGGTGGTATAAGTCTGGCAACGCTTGCTGGTGGTTCTGTCTCTGCTACTGTAGACAGTAATATTGTAAAAAATAATCGCTATGGGATTAATATTCAGGGAAATGTTGATGCCGTAATTACATTAAACAAAATACTGAACAATAATATAGAAGACGATCCCATGATGGGCGGATCAGGAATTAGTTTTTATAGCGGAGCAACAGCCATGGTTTCTCATAATACAATCTCCGGAAATTTATGGGGTATTACAGTAATAAACGGAGCAGTTCCTAATTTGGGACAGCTTGGAACAGACACTGTCAATATTGGACACAATTATATCTTTGACAATGGTAATAATAATGTGACATACAATTTGTATAATAACACCGATGGCGATATTTATGCGCAAAATAATTACTGGGGAACCGATTCAGAAATAGAAGCTGCAGCCGGAATTTTTGATGTTGCCGATAATAGTAGCCTGGGCGAGGTTTTTTATTCACCAATATATCTGCTTAGTAACGAGAAACAAATTTTGAGTTTTGGTTTTGAAATAAACAATCAAATGGTTTGGGGTGATATAGACCATAATGAAAAACAAATATCCTTAGAAGTTCCTGCAGATACAGATTTAAGTTCAAGAGCACCCATTTTTGAAGTAAGCGATTATGCTTCCGTTTATATTGATGGCCAATTGCAGGTAAGCGGCGAAACTCAACAAAATTTCACTGAAAATGTACCGTATACAATAATGGCTGAAGATTCAACTGAACAGGTTTACACTGTTGCAGTTGACCAGATTGGTACTGTGAGTGAGGTAGTCGATTTCGATGTTGAAGTTTTTCCTAATCCTTTCACAAAATATTTTACCGTAAAAACAGATAAAAAGATTGAAAGTTTGATTATTACAGATGTGAATGGACGCCTCATTTATCAAAAAGAACAAACTGCTTCGCAAGATAGAATAGAGGTGGAAAATTGGCAATGCGGTGTTTATTTTTTAATGATAAAAAGTGATGATGGTCGGGTAAGTGTAACTAAATTATTGAAGTATAGCGACTTGTAGGATAGTAGGCTTGTTTTTCATGGATATTTACAACACCTGCACGCTTCTTGCGTTTAATTCTAAAATATTTTAAAGAATTTGATATTGTAAATCAAACGAAACAGATGAAAAAAACAACACTACTATTCATAGCCATTTTGCTTTGCACAAACATAATGGCGCAGTATGAAAAAATTGATTCTTATGTAAAGGAACTCGATTTTAAACGAAATACGTCCATTACGGAAATGGCTGATAAAATTACAGCCAAAAGCTCTACAGAAAAAGAGAAGTTACGGGCCATTT
Source organism: uncultured Bacteroidales bacterium (assembly GCA_964413185.1). Taxonomy (GTDB): domain Bacteria; phylum Bacteroidota; class Bacteroidia; order Bacteroidales; family Salinivirgaceae; genus Salinivirga. The sequence goes on along the minus strand of CAYPSX010000072.1, from coordinate 2,004 downwards.
TTGTATGGATATCTCACAATATTGATTACGATGTACGTGCTTTTCGCTCGGGTAAAATACCTAATTCCGATGCACTCGAAGTGGTTCTAACGAAACGCGCAGTATGCCAGGGCTACAGTAACCTTTTTGAAGCATTGGCCGAGGCTGTAGGAATAGAAACTTTTTTAGTTTCGGGCTTCAGCAAAGGTTACGGCTTCGAAGATCGAAAAAAACTCGAGAATGCAGATCACGCCTGGAATGCAGTTTATGTTGATGGCGATTGGCATTTGATTGATGCCACCTGGGGAGCCGGACATATTAATCACCGCGGCGTTTACGTGCCCCGCATGCAGGAAAAATATTTTATGGCCAACCCGTTGTTTTTCATAACAGAACATTTACCCGAAGACCCGGTTTGGCAAATGTTGCCTTGTCCGATTAAACCACATGAATACCTTAAAGATTCAGCAGAAATAAGAAATCGGGCTGCAAACAAGCAAAAATGTTACAGTTATCAAGATACATTGCAAGAATTCATGAAGCTCGATTCATTGCAACAGCGAATTGCCAGTGCACGGAGAATGGTCGACTATTTTCCCGAAAATGAATACTCACCAGCTATTTTGTATAATCAGGCCGCATATTATTATTCTTTACCGTTGAATGATAAGTCGATTGCGCTTGATGAAAAGAAGGTGCTGGCCAAAAAAAGCCTGCGATATTACAAAAAAGCAGAAGCGGTATTGAAAAATGCCCGGGAACCTCACAAAAAGCAATTGCGCCAAATGGTGCAACAAAACATTTCCAATGTTGAGAAATTTTTGGATTTCTATAAAAATAAATAATCATATTATGCGTAAAGTCACAGCTATTATCCTGATGTGTGTAATTTCTTATCCTGTATTTGCCGGTGGACTGGCGTTGGTACAAGATTATGAAAATAAGTTGTTTATTTTCGATAAAGGACAATTCAAACAACTTGAACATAATAAACCACAACAAACCCATGTAGGAAAAGATTTTGCAGTTTACATTGACTACATGAATAATTTAAAAATTTGGCATAACGGGCAACTTGAAACAATAGACAAAACCATGGATGAGTTTCGTGCTACAGAGGAGTTAATTATCTGGAAAATAGCGAATTATTTATACGTTTGGCACGATGGTGTGAAAAAAGAAATTTCACGCGATGCACGCCTTGTAAAAGTCAAAGGCGGCCTGATTTTTTTCGAAGATGAATACGATAATGCACTCAAGATTTATTACAAACATAAAGTATATCATTTTGCCGAAAATCATTATTCACTCCAGACAAAAGCGCTTGATATTGGCCGGGGGAGCGTAGCTGTTCAGGACGGTCAGGATCAGCTTTTTGTATTTGTGAAAGGCCAAATGCAGGTAAAGAAATATACCGAAGACCAAATTTTATTTAGTGCAGGGAGCAATGGTGTGCTTGTTCTCAATAACGATACTGATGAACTTGAACTGGTAAAAGGAAGCGATGTGGAGGTTTTGGATTACTTTCCTGCCCGCTGGTTCAGGACAAATTATCAGTGGCAGGTTTGGGTAGATCAAACCGGAAACTTTAACCTCTGGGAGAATGGCCAAAAAATGATGCTTACTTACCAAAAGCCGGCCATAATTGAATTTAGCCCGGACAACTTTCTTTATGAAAACGGGCGGCGTTTGTACAGCCGAAATAATGAACGCGAATACATGGTTTGCGATCATATTCCACAAACGTATAGCTTCTATAATGATTTATTTGTTTTTTATAACCGACAACAGCATGTTGAAGTGGCCACTAAAGGAGATTTTCGTGTAATTAGCAGCATGCCGGACGTTCATTTTGAGTTGTTCTTCGATACAATTGTGCTGGAAGAGGGGCGAAGACGAAAGGTTTTTTACAACGGACAATTATATAATCTTTAAAATACATTGAGAAGCTTATGATAGTTTTTAAATAATGCGTGTAAGAAAACTCCAATAATTGCATTTCGGCAAGCTCAATGTAACACGTTA
>CAYPSX010000071.1:0-16436 GCA_964413185.1 uncultured Bacteroidales bacterium | reverse complement strand
CGGGTATATTTGTTTTGAACCAAAACTCCAGGCTAAAATCATCCTGCTCATCGAAAACCATGGAACCGGTTGTACTTTTCGCATACGAGGCTCCATCGAAACTGAGGGCTTTGCCGTTTCGGCTTACCTGGCGGCTTGCATTCAGAACCGCATCGCGTCCAAACGCCAGGTCGTAGGCAATATTTCCAAACGATTCATTCATGGGCCACAAGCCGTATAATCCCTGCTCATAACCTGACAAAATCTGCCCCATTAATGAGGAAACATCGCCACTGGTTTTGTAATGATTCCAAATTCGCAGTTCGTGCATATTGCCGTAAAAAGCTGTCTGGCTTGTCGGGCAATTGGCCACATAAAGCGGCCCTTCGAGCGAGCTGTAAAGCGAAACCTGCATGTACTTTTCTTCTGTAGTGGCTCCGGAAGCAATAATAGCAGTTATGCCTGACTCGGTGCCGTTTCCTCCCTGATTGTACACCACAGCGTAATGGTTCCAGTCATCGATTTGATCGTATGTATTGTCGGAAACCAGTTCAGTTCCATCGAGGCGTATCACAAACCGGTCGTTACTATTAAATCCGACCCACAAACCATCGCCATTCTGATGATTTAACGACAACAGGCATTCTTCTCCGGTTTGTTTGCGCTGAGCCCAAAATTCTATGGTAAATGAAGTATTGTCGAGGTTGATGCCCGGCGAAACCGTCATATTATCGTTTACACCATCGAAATGCACACAGGCGTCGTGCAATAAATAGTCATTGTCGATTAAATCAGTTCCGTTTGTAACAGAGCGCACCGAGATATAATCGGCGTGAGCATACAGGTCGCCCTGATTTATGGTTTCATTAAATCGTATTTTGATATCTTCTCCGTAAGATAAAATTCCGTCGGCTGGTTGCGGCGTACCAAAAGGACGGGGATTTACCCTGTCGATAACTCCCTCGAGGCGGTCGGCTTCGTTTGTAGACCCATCGGAACAAATTGTTTTGAGAATAAGCGTGTATGGGCCATCGTTCAAGGCAGTAGAGCTGAAGTTGTAATTCAATTCGGCTTCGCCGCCGACTAATGCTTTTGCCCCGGTATAGGCTGCATACCCCGTGGTATCGTTAAAATAGGTCATTACCGTTGTAGGCGTGCTGCCGGGTTGTAAATACTGGAAGTAAATTCGCTGAAATGTGGGATGATTCACGTTGTAACCGGTAATATTTACGGGTAACGTGTCATTATTTGAAGAATTCAGCACCCAGTTTTGGGTAACATTTCCAAATTCCACGCTACTGCAAACCGGGGTAAAATTGGCTGAAAATGCAATTGTATCGGCAATATCGGGGAAATGATCGTCGGGATTGTATTGGCAGGTTGAGTGAAAAATCAGTTGCAAATTATCGTAATTCAACCCGCCCGAAGCGCCTTTCTCTACAGTGAGTGTTTTGGTAAGCGTTTGACCTGCCTGAACAAAGAACGGGCGGTTTGGATTAAGTCCGTCAATTTTTATGATGGCACCATCGGGATTGGAAGCCTCATCGACCATAAGATCGTACGTGAGGCTCATGTCGGTAGGACTTTCATTCATCAAACTTAATGAAAAAACAGCCGGTTCGTTGGCCGGGACATTCACAACACTTGCCGGCTCAATGGCCAGCTTGGGGGCTTCATGATTTTGCGTGCCTGTGTGCAATAGAACGGGCTCGATATTTTCATCGTAATAAAACGAGGTATATTCGGGAGCTTCATAAGGACATCGGCTCTGCCCGCCTTTTATTCTGAAGATTGGCGAAGCACCCTGCGTGCCGAAATACACCAAATTTTCGCCTCCGGCTATATCTTTCTGATAAGTATCCATCTCTTTCATGAATCCATAGGCCACTTTAATGGCATATCCCATACTTAAAACCTGGCCGGCCAGGGGATTAACTAATTTCGACAATGCGGCAGCACCACCAGCTACAACATATCCTTCGACACCTCCGGAAACGATATTATCGAGATTTTCTCCGGCACTTCCGTAGTTGTTGGAGTTAAGAAAACTTTCCATACCTTCGGTCACCGCGCCAACGCTGTTTCTCATCACATCGATGCTGTAATAGTCGCCTTGTTCACTATCGTCGAGCACATATCCCCAATTGAGCGTGTTGGTTTCCTCATCGCTCTGCCCAAGTCCAATGTCCTGTGATTGATAAGACTGACTGTAGGTTATTATTCCTTTTCCATTAATATCGAAACCGGTTTCGGAACCGTGAAAATAGGCAAATTTATAAAAGTAATCTTTATTTTGGACTTGTGTAGCTGATGTTTCCAGCTCATTGCTGTAAGCTCCGGCTGTACCGTCGAATGAAATATTTTCTACCTGCTGCATATTGCCCTGCACTTTGGCTGCTTCATTCATGGCTAAGGTCTGGAGCCAAATGCTAATTTGCTGGTTAAGAAAATCAACTGAATCAATTTCATTTGCCACAGGATTAAACGTATAGCTTGGATGCAATGAATCTTGCAACCAGGTATCTGTACCTTGCCAAACGGGTGCATCGTTGGCCATTCCATAAAACTCATGGCTGGCTGCAACTTTACTTTCGTATTTTGATGTTCCCATGAGCATAAAAACCATGTCGCGGTACTCGGGAAGCAGGTTATTCAGAATATGATCCTGTGTATAAACAAAAAAGGTATTTGTTTCGTCATCGGACACGGCAAAACCGGGGCGTTTACCAATTGTGTAATCGCTTGTGGGGTCGGCCATTTCTCCGTCGCCCAGAAACTCCAAACCTGATGTATCGCAGTATGATTTTGGGTACAACCGAAGGTTTTTTGTTTCTGTAAAGTACATGTTTGTAGATTTTCCCACAAATACATCGGCCATGCTACCTACAGCATTGGGCGCATCGCTTGTTGAGAACTTTTTCAAAAAACGGTAAGTTTGCCTGAACTCGCCACTTTTGTCAACATAAGCTGTTGTTTCCAGTCCGGCATTCATATCAGACTGAACTTCAGAAGTTACAATAGGACCGACAAGTCCGCCGCCAATTTCGAATTTAACACCCAACATTAACGTATTGTCGTATTCTGTATTCACAAGCGTTCGGTTACTGTAGCTCCGTGAAATTGAAAAAACGCTGCCTTTTTCCAGGTAAGTGTAGCTGTTACTTCCGGGCGGGTCGCGTAAAATAAACTGGGGAATTTCGGGCCCGTAAGTTACAAAGTTAGAGCCACCGGCATCGACACATCCGAGTGTGTATCCGCGGAGAGGTTCTCCTCCGTTGTAGGAAACAGGCGGGGCGTTTTCGGGTGTTGCTGTAATTCCGAGTGTTTTTGTAAACGACTGATTGTTTGCCTCATCTTTGTTCATATTGGGGAGCCCCACTCTAAAAGATGTATATTCTGCAACTTTTCCATCGGAATTTGTCTTCAAGCTATATGTAGGTTCGCCAATTTCAAGGTTATTGGTAATGGAAACCTGTGCGTTTGCAACAGGCACTACATCTTCAATTGTGTCGGTATCGTCGTAGTTGTAGTAGTAGGACAAAAGTCTGATATCGATACCGTATGTTTCTCCCATTGTGAACACCGGATACGCAAACGGACTGTTCGTGGTTAAGTCCAACGTATCTGTCTGGCCTGTATTCGGGTTGTTTACAATGAGTTCCGTTTCTCCGCCAAATGCATTTTCACCATCTTTAGTTAGCACTATTTCAGGAGTTTCGTAAACGATAAAGTTTCGCATGAAATCGTATGTATACTCAGAAACTTCTTCAGTAATAATGGTATCGCCATTTACAATTTCTACAATTTGAACTGTATCGGATAAAACCACAGGCTGATTCAATTTGCGTAAATCCAACAGGCCTAAATCGTCATTATTAATGGGATAATGCGTATTTCCCGCTGATTGAATTTTATATACTTCGGGCAACATGTGTATTTCATATTCACCTGTTTCAACATCCGTAAAAACAGATACAGTAGAGCTGTATTGCTCTGACTGATAGTTCACATCATAGTCTTGTTCATTGGAAAATACAATTTCGCCCATCCCGATATTGTTCTTCGACTTGCCGAAGCCAATTTTCTTGCTACCTTCCACATTGCCGCCAACATATCGGCCGCAGAGTTTAACGGTTGTAGAATCGTAAAACTCAATACCGAAAACATCTTCCATAAAGTTAAACGTTTTGTATGGCTCTGCATCGCTTGGCACCGGCCACTGCCCGTTATTTACGAACACATGATTATCTTTTTTCAGGGCAATGTAATGGTTACCAATAGGAACGCTGATGTCTACTTTTCCCGAATCGGTTAAAACCGGCTGTCCGCCGGCATCGAAAACCTGCTGATTATCAATAAAAATGGAGGCCCCTTCAACAGGGAAGTTTGTATTTTTATAGTACACATTCGCAACAAAGCGGAACGATGATTCATCGATAAAATCTATATTATTGTGCACAGGAGAAGACTCTCCGACATACACATTCCGGTTTTCAGGGTTAAAAACATGAATGCCCGAAACCGGGGTTATGGTGTAAATATTCCCGGCATTTGAAAACGGAATGCCTTTTATGATGTAGTTGCCGTGCTTGTCGGTGATGCCTGAATTGCGCAACTGCTCATAAGCCGGATGATTCGCAGACCAGGTGGGAAAATATGCAGTATCGTGTACATCTAAATCATTCTTATTAAAGTCATTACCTGTTTTCGATAAATCGTATACCTGATGACCAAACCCTTCTTCAAATTTCCAGTAGGCAATCAGACCGGACTCATCTCCGGCAATTATTCTGCGGTAATCTCTTTTAATTTCTTCCGGTGTTTTATACTTTTTCCAAATACGAACCTCATCAATATTTCCTTTATAAGCTGATGCACTATCGACCAATTCTCCAAGAACAACATCAACATAACTGGTATCGAGGGTTCCGTATCCGGGATTTGAAAGTGTGTTCATTTTTGCCAATTCTCCATTAATGTAAAAGGCAAAGTAGCCTGAATCGGGTTCATAAGCGCCGGCAAGATGTACCCACTCATTTGCATTCAAGATTGTATCAATCATGATGTTTGACTTGTATGAATGGGCGGTTGTGTCGTACAACGATTTGTTGAGCAATGAAAAAACCGGCTTCATTCCCGAAACACCAATCGATAAAAGCCCTCCACCAACAGAAACTATTCCTTTTGAATTGCCGGAAACCATTTCTTTTGGCCTCACCCAACATTCAATACTTAATGGCGATACCAGCAAACTATCATCGGTAAAATCGCCTTCCAATCTGCTGTGGCCGTCAAAGTACAAACTTCCGGATTCTGTAAGCTCGCTGGAAGCAGCCATAACTTCCATGTCTTTTACGGCATTTCCGCCTTCGTAAGTAATTTTGCCGCTCACAATACCGGAATTCAGTTTAAAGCCGGCTGTATAAACGGTATCTGACCATAAATCACTCCCTCCGCAGTTGGCTTTTGCCCTGATAAAATATTCATAAAGTTGATTGGGCTCAACGGTGTGATCTTCGTAATAAGTTGACGATGGATTTTCCAGAGTAGCAAGAACCTCGTAGCTTACACCTTCTGTTCTGCGATAAATTTCATACTGAACAATGCTCCCAAAACGGTTTGGATTCACATTCCACTCCAGTACAACCTTGTTATTGTAATAACCCTTAGAGCCTTCAAAAAAACTGTGATATTCCGTACTATCCGCATTGTAATAGGAGAAAACATCGGCAAAATCGTCGGACAAAACAGTTCCCGAACCGGAGCCCAGCTCATAATCGTGTGAAATGCCTGATACCGCATTGGTTGATCCACACCCATTTTCAGCTTCAATAAAGTAAAAGTATTCTGTGCAAATATTGGCTGAAGTATCCATGTAATACAATTGCGTAGCCGGCACCTGATGGGTCTCATCATAATCCGGTGAACCGGAAATTTTCCTGTGTACTAAAAAATGTGAGGGTACCGCTCCTGATGGCGTATACTCCCACTCAACAAAAACGTTTCCGAGTGAATCCCGGGAAACCACATTCTGTGGAGCAATTGAAACGGGCTTATTGGCCACACCATGCGTGGAAACTTCATTCCAGCATTCATCGCCGTTGGCATCTACAACATAATAAATAGTTTTCCCAAAGTCTGCTTCAGGCACATTGTGGGTATAAGTGGTATTGGCAACTACTGAGCTCAATGTGCTCCACGAACCATTGCCAACTTTGTAATCGATTCGATAGTCAGAAGCACCGGAAACACCGTCCCATACAAGCTTTATTTGTCCGTTACAGTTATTTCCCAGCTCAGCTGATTCAGATACGTGAAAATTAGTTGGTTCCGGTATATTGTTTACCTCTCCTGAAACTTCACTGGTGTATTCTGAATATTTATAACCATAGCCGGGCACCCACCAAACACCTCTGGATTTGTAGGCATGGCTTTTTCCTCGTTGCAAGTTATTGTGTGTATATGTATTTGACCAATTATTGACAAGGTAGTTCCCATCGTGATACAATTGGGTAAACCTGTCTTTTGAAGAAACTGTCCAGTTCAATTCTATACTTGTGCAATGAGGTGTTAATGACAAGTTTCCGGGTTTTATTGGGCTAGCCTGGTGATATTGGTTTGGATCGCGGAAAATACCCTTCTCATACATATAAGCATCTGGAGCAAGAGAACTAATATTGGAGCTACTGGTGTACATATTCGCCTTAAGTTTATCGCTCAGTCCACCTTGGGTAAAGGATTCGGGGCCGTCAAAGGTTTTGTCCCAAATGTAGGCTACCTGATTCTCGCTCATCGTTATGCCTTTCCAAACGCGAAAGCCGGAAATCCATCCGCGGAAGCCGTCACCATTGGCTTCACCATCCCAGTTACCCACTACACAATGCTCATGCTCTAGCCGGTTAAATATAAAATCTGTTTTTTGCGCTTTAAAATCCCCATCAATATACAACTTAAGCGTTGTTGAGGCACGATTATAGGTCAGTGTTATATGTCTCCATTTATTAACAAAATCGCTATAGTCTATAATATAAAACATTGGACTATTTCCACCGCCTCGCTTATCGTCAATTTCGATAAAACTCATTGGAATAACACTATGCATCTTACCAAAAAGCATAAAAAGCGATTTATGATAATGGCTGGTATGCCCTGCACCAAAAAAGTAAAACTCATCCTTTGTAATAAATGGATTAAGAATATATGGTTCTTCACTTAACTTCACCCACATATCTATGGTAAAGTTTCCGTCGAACCAGTCCCTGACACTTTCTGAAGTATGGTCGGCGACGTCAATATTATCATAACCATCGAATTTGGGAATGTAATTCCATGAGTATGTTGATTTTTGGGCACTCAAAAAACTGTGTCCTAAAAGCAAACATGCAGTACACAAGATTAAAATGGCGATTTTTTTCATAATGCAATTTTTAAATAGTAGATAGAAATAAGGAAAACACAACAAAGCGACCTTTGCCCATAGGGTTTGTGCCGTATCAACTTAACGTTTTAAACTTGCTCTATTGCTACCTTGAACATTCATTAAGCATACGGTTATTTGCTGTATTTTCAAAGTGCGAAAGAACGAGTAATAAAGATATAAAAATACTAAATAAAATTGACTTACAATTCATTAAATGAACTATTTATTGTGCGGCAGAAAGCTCCAATAAAAAGCAGTTTCTACAAAAAAAACTCTAAACACATCCAGAAAAAGTTTACACTACAAACTGAACAATCATTTGCCTGAGTTTTGATGCGTTTCTCCTACGAAATGCGGAGTCCCGATTATTTGATAAGTAGTTTTCGGGCAAGCGTAACCAAGCAAATGGTACTTTATAGACGGACTCTATGTAACGAAAAATTATTATTTTGGGATTTATACTACACTCTGCTACATTTGTATAATGCTAACATAAATCCAGTATTATGGCTATAAAAAAACGCAACCTCTACCCCATCCTCATCAGTAGTATTGTGGCGCTTGGCGGACTGCTTTTTGGATACGATACCGGCGTAATTAACGGCGCGCAGTTTTATTTTAGTAAATATTTTGAGCTTTCGGCGGGCATGAAAGGCTGGGTTGTAGGCAGCGCTTTGCTGGGCTGCTTTACCGGCGCCATTATTGCAGGAGCGCTGAGTAACAGTCTGGGACGCAAATATTCGCTCATTATTGCCGCGTTGCTTTTCACGCTCTCGGCCTGGGGAAGCGGATTACCGGCTTTCTTACCGGAATCGGTTTCGCTATTGGTTGTTTTTAGGTTGATAGGCGGACTGGGCATTGGCATTGCCTCCATGAATGCTCCAACCTACATCGCAGAAATCTCGCCGGCCGGTAAGCGGGGCACCATGGTTACGTTTTATCAAATGGCCATTGTGATTGGTTTTTTCGTGGTTTTTTTGGCTACATATTTCATTGGCAGCGGCAAAAGCATGAGCTACAACATTAGCGAAGGGTGGCGCTGGATGTTTTGGTCGGAACTTATTCCTGCCCTGCTGTTTTTCCTGCTCCTTTTCTTTGTTCCCAAAAGCCCGCGCTGGCTCATGCTAAAAGGCAAACCGGAAGAAGCTGAACGGATTTTGAAAAAAATACAGGGCGGAAAAAATGTAGCTCAGGAAATGCAGGAAATACGTGAATCTATACACGAAGAAAGCAGCCTGCCGCTGAAAGCCATTTTCCGCAAAAGCATTCTGCCCATTATCCTTATTGGAACGGCTTTTTCAGCTTTACAACAATTCACGGGCATCAATGCCGTGCTTTATTATGGCGCAGATATTTTCGAAAAAGCATTGGGTTTTGGACAGGAAGATGTGCTGGCACAGCAAATTTTGCTGGCCGGTGTAAATATGGCATTTACATTCCTGGCCATGTTCACTGTCGATAAATGGGGCCGGAAACCACTTGTTTACACAGGCTCTATTGGTATGCTTGCCGGCTTTCTAATGCTGGGTATCAGCCTGATGACAGACAATGTGGGCATTTTTTCGCTGATCGGCATATTAACATTTATCGCATCTTTTGCCATGTCGATGGGGCCCGTGGTCTGGATCGTTCTTTCGGAAATGTTCCCCAATTCCATCCGAAGCATAGCCATGTCAATTGCCGTAGCCGCGCAGTGGGCTTCCAACTATTTTGTATCGCAAACATTCCCCATGGTGGTTGAAAGCAAGGCAAACACAGTGGGATTTTGGAACGGTTCGCTGCCCTATTTTCTATTCGGCGGCTTTATCATAATCATTATTTGGTTTACTAAAAAATATATTCCCGAAACCAAAGGCCGGTCATTGGAAAAAATAGAGAAAATTTGGGAGAATAATTACGGTGAAATCAACACAAATTAACAGATAGGTGCAAGCAATCCGTTAACAAAAACCTATTTTCAGGCAGAAACATTATCTTTGACCGAAAAATTATATATGCGCATTGCAGTAAATGTACGATTACTCCTGAAAGACAAACTGGAAGGCATTGGATGGTTCACCTACGAAAACCTGAAAAGGATAACGCAAGCCCATCCGGAACACGAATTTATTTTTATTTTCGACCGTCCGTACGATAAATCTTTCGTTTTCAGCGACAACATAAAACCAATCGTAATTTCTCCGCCCACTCGCCATCCGCTGCTAATCATGACTTGGTTTGAGCTGCAAATTCCACGTATATTAAAAAAATACAAAGCCGACTTGTTTTTATCACCCGACGGATTTCTCTCTTTACGTACCAACGTACCACAAATCGGGGTGATTCACGATATAAATTTTGCTCATCGCCCGCAAGATATTCCGGGAACTTTCCGTAAATATTACAACTATTATTTTCCGCGTTTTGCGAAAAAAGCCGCACGTCTGGCTACAGTTTCGGAATATTCCAAAAACGATATTGCCCAAACATACAGCATCGATAAAAACAAAATTGATGTCGTGTACAATGGCGCCAACGAGACGTACACGCCATTACCCGAAAATCAAAAAACAATTACCCGCAAAGCTTTTAGCGACGGCAACCCCTACTTTCTTTTCGTTGGCGCGTTCAGTGCCCGCAAAAATATTCACAATCTGCTTAAAGCTTTCGACCGTTTCAAAGAGACCGACAAAAAAAACTTCAAATTACTGTTGGTCGGCAAACCCCTTTTCCGCAACGACGACATTGCAATAACGCACGGAAAAATGCAACATAAAGATGATGTGGTGTTCCTGGGGCGGCAAATTCCCGAAACCCTTCACAAGCTTTTGGGGGCTGCGCATGCACTTGCTTTCGTCCCGTACTTCGAGGGATTTGGCATTCCGGTTGCCGAAGCTATTCAATGCCATGTGCCGGCAATTTGCAGCAATGTAACATCTGTACCAGAAGTAGCCCAAAATGCAGCGTTGTATGCCGATCCCGACAAAGTTGATGAAATAAGCGAGGCAATGCTCAAAATTACTACGGACAAAGAACTCCACGATAAATTAACAGAACACGCCCGTAAACAGGCCGGGGTTTTCACCTGGAACAAATCGGCCGAAAGGCTTTGGAAAACCATTGAAACGGTGATGAATAAAATTAGTGCTGAATAAGTGAGTGATTAAGTTGATTGGGTTAATTGAGTTAATCAACCTAATAACTCACCCGGCAAATTCAAGGTTTTATTTTCTGATAAAGTCCCATGAGTTGCTCCTTTATTTTTTCGTTGATTTCTGTTTCTACTTTTGCCAGTGGCTTTACAGGAATTAAATCTGACATTTCCTCGTAATCGAGATTACTGTCGAACATTAAATCAATAGCAGCATGCAAAGTATCACGAACCGATTTTCGGGCAGCATCCTCTTTAATGTTCATTTCTCCGGCCAGTTGCAACATTGTTTTCCACTGTGTCCAAAAATACGTAGGCAACATGGCGGATATGATGGCATAGCCTTCCAACTCGCTTTCGTGCACTTCGACAGCTTGGCCCAGGGGTTGCATAAAACGCAAAACCTCATCTTTTTCTGCTGTGGATAAATCAGGTGCAAAACTTAACGGATTGAATCCTTTGTTGATAAACGATGTGGCATTGGGAATAATCCGCACAACCTTTTTGCCGGGCAACACAGCCTGCATTTTTGGAATATCGACTTTAGGTGCAAGCGATACAACAATAGTATCCGGGCTTACAGCTTCTGCGATTGTTTGCAAGTGTTCTTTGATGGCCGGCGGATGCAATGCTATAACGACTACTTCGGCAGAAGCTGCGCTTTTTAAATCCGACGCAATATCAACATGCTCAAATGAATTTTTTAGTGCCTTTGCAACATCTGTATTCGTTTCATAAACGGTAACCTGTTCAGGTGCAAAGTTTGCATTTTTCCAGGCCTGGAGAAAAATGCGAACGACTCGGCCTCCGCCGATAAATCCTATTGTCTTCATAGCAGTAAATATTTAAGTGTTAATAAATCCTTTGAGATTAGATTTTTCCGGTTATTATTTTTTAACATTTTCTGAATAAAATTCATAAAATGCCTTTTCAATTTCATCCCTCACTTCGCGGAATTTATTCAGCACTTCTTCATCTGTGCCGGTGGCCTCTGCAGGATCATCAAACCCGATATGAAGTCGTTTTTTTACCGCACCCAAAAATGCCGGACAGGTTTCCTGCGCTCCTCCACAGACGGTAATTACATACTCCCACGCATCATCGAGGTATTTATCGACCGATTCGGATTTATGTTGGGAAATGTCGATTCCCTTTTCCTTCATTACCTCAACAGCTTTCGGATGCACATATCCTGAGGGTTCAGTCCCGGCTGAAGCCACTTGCAGCCCCTTGTCGAAAGATTGTAAAAAAGCCTGTGCCATTTGGCTGCGGCAACTGTTTCCGGTGCAAAGGATTAATATTTTCATCTGTTTATTTTTAATTTTCAATGGTCAGATGGAACCTCCTATTTCTGACATTCAGTATTTTACCTTTAGTGTTCCAAAATAATCATGCGTGTGTGTTAAAAGTCTGATCATGGAGGTTTCATAAACGAAATATTTTATGATGATTTATTTGAATCAATTCCCCGCTCAGCATTTACTGCAATCGCCATGACAATCGTGGCAATCTCCGCCATCAAAAATACTGTCGAGGGGCAATGCTTTCTTTTTCCAGGCAAACAATCCGCCATCAAGGTTCACGGCATTTTCAAAACCCTGCCGTTTGAGCAAATTCACCACTTTGGCACTACGAACACCTTCTTTACACACCACAATTATCGGTTTATCTTTGGGAAGTTCATCTATGCGCTGCATTATTGATGACATGGGCAAATAAACCGTGTCTGCATAATCGATGGTTTCAACGGCACATTCGTGATCTTCACGCACATCAACCAAAGTAGCTTCATTATTTTGCAAAGCTTTCCATGTTTCTTCCGGTGAAATATGCGCTACTCCGGTTAAATGAAACGTTTGCAAAGTGGGTTTGTTACGTATTTCCATTTTACTAAATCGTTAATAAATGCCCAATAACAAAACGGTCTACATTTAGCCCGTCAAGTTAAGCTAACTTTCTTTCAGGGGTTCAATTTTTTCTTTAATTACCTCTTTCAACTTTTGCGGATTTGAGCGTGCGTTCATAAAAGCCGCGTCGGTAATATCAACTTTCTTTCCATCGCGAACAATGATAAGTGCAGAGCCTTTAACTCCAACTTCTTCGGCCACTGCTGCACCTTCATCTTCCTCGACATTATAACTGGCAAAAGGAATTTTGCCATCATAAAAATCCTTTACGGCGCTTTTTGAAACGCGCTCAACAGCCTGACAGGTTGCACATCTGCGGGTGCCGTGAAAATAGTAAACAGCTACCTGAGAAGCTTCAACCGGCGATTGGTCAACGGTTTCTTTTTTCGACGTTTCTTTGTCTGAATTGGTTTTACTCTCCGCGTTGCATGCTCCAAAAGTAAGAGCTACCGCCATACTGATGATTAAAACATTGATAAACTTCATAACTTATTGATTTTGATTAAGTATTTTTTTGATCTCTTCTTTAGAAGGGGCATTACCGGCCACCACAACTTTTTTTCCTACCAATACGGCGGGTGTACGAGATACGCCATACCCCATAATTTCCATGATGTCTTCTACTTTTGTAACGTTGGCATCAATACCCAACTCTGCTACTGCATCGCGTGTGTTCTTTTCCAGTGTTTTGCACTTGGCGCAACCGGTTCCTAATACTTTAATTTCCATAATGTTGATTATTTATGTTACACTTCGTATTTCGTAAAACTACGAACAATTAAAACAAAAAAATATCAAATGTCCAAGTGCTTTTTGAACAATTTTTGGGCTTCTTCCCATCTTTCCCGATTAATACAATATTTGATTTTCGGTGCTTCAATTTGACCCTGAATTAAGCCGGCATCTTTCAATTCTTTTAAATGTTGAGAAAGGGTTGATTTGGCTATGGGCAACACTTCTGTGAGGTCGCCACTGTAGCAACAACTCTGATTGGCCAGCAAATCGAGCACATACATGCGCACCGGATGCCCCAAAGCTTTGGCATATCGGGCAATTTTACGTTGTTCGTCTGTTATTGGATCAATTTTCATATAAAATATTCTGTTCGCAAATATACGAACAAAGAAATAAAACGAAAAACTATTCTACAACTTCTGCAAACGTATGCAAACTTTTTTAGAACAGATTTGTCATAATAGGGATAAATTTACCTGATTACTACTTACCTTTGAATTCGATTGTGCAATTTTTTTCGCTGATTGATTATCCAATCCTTTAAACTTTTTATTATGCAAAACCCGGTAGACAAAAAATACCAGATATACAACAGTATGTTTCTGAACCTCGACTACAAGGGAGCAGAAACCATTGGACACTTAATTCCACTACTCAGCAGCTATGCGAAAAAACATCTGGCAGAAGCCAAAAGCCCGATCGAAATATTAGATACCTTCATGGAAACCCACGCAGACCTTATCGGAGAAAACAAATTTGGGTTCATGTTTATGGTAATTCAATACGTTGAGCGGCAGGTGGTACTTTTCGACAGTGTAGAAGATGCTGTTTTACCTAACCATTTGGATGATGATAGTTTTTTAAGCATAAAGGATTTATTTTCAACCCTCGTTAAAGATGGAGAGCATAACGCGTTAATGGAAAAGCTTAATTCCTTTAAATCCAGGATAGTCCTTACCGCACACCCCACACAATTTTACAGGCCCGCAGTATTGGACATTATTGCCAAACTACGAAAACACATCAACCGAAACAACCTCGATAAAATAGACAAATTGTTGCACCAACTGGGATTAACATCGCTGGTTAACTCACAAAATCCCACACCCTACGACGAGGCTATGAACATTATTCACCTCTGCCGCTCCTATTTTTACGATGCCATTGGCGAACTTCATTTCACCCTAAAAAAGAGCTTCCCGGAATTTGACAATCCGAAACTTATCACACTGGGATTCTGGCCATGTGGCGACCGCGACGGGAATCCGAACGTCAACTACAAAATTACCATGGATGTAGCCGATGCGCTGCGTACCAGCCTCATGAAATGTTACTACAACGATTTGAAAGTACTGGCATCAAAATTAACCTTCAAAACCGTTGAGCCCAAAGTAACTGCCCTGAGAGATGATGTTTATAAAGCCATGTTCGACACCGGCCATATTGTAAGCCACCGAAACCTTATCAGCACACTAAAAGAAGTAAGAAACGAGGTCGAAAATAAATATGAAAAACTTTATATTGATGAAATTGATGACCTCATCACCCGTGTGCGGGTTTTCCGCTCCCATTTCGCGGCACTGGATATACGCCAGGATCATGACATACATGAACAAACCATTACGTATGTTTTGAAAAACGCAGGCAAAATAAAAGACTCACTATCAGAACTTAGCGAAGATGAACTTATCAATCTGTTGATAAAGGAGAAAATAGATATTCCCAAAACCAAAGGTGCCGATCCGCTTATAGAAGATACCATTGAAAATATCAGGCAACTTCCCGAAATACAGAAAAAAAACGGCGAGCGCGGTTGTCATCGTTACATCATCAGCAATTCAGATACAATTTTCTCTGTGCTTTATGTATTTGGGTTGATGCGGTGGCTCATGCCTGAAAAAGATATGAACTTTGATATCATTCCGCTTTTCGAAACCATGAAAGGGATGAGTGAGTCGGAGCGGGTAATGGAAAGACTTTTCAATATAAAAGCATACCGCGACCATGTAAAACGGCGTGTAGACCGGCAAACCATCATGCTCGGCTTCTCTGATGGCACAAAAGATGGCGGATACATGAATGCCAACTGGGCCATTCATAAAGCCAAAGAAACGCTCACAGCCATGTGCAGCAAACACGATATTGAAGCCATCTTTTTCGATGGCCGCGGCGGACCTCCTGCTCGTGGCGGTGGTAAAACCCATCAGTTTTATGCTTCGCAGGGTGCCAATATCCCCAACAATGAGATTCAACTGACTATTCAGGGACAAACCATAACGAGTAAATATGGCACAAAACAAAAATTTAAGTTCAATACCGAGCAAATCATTACATCAGCCCTCAGCAGTCACCTGAATCCGGATTATACGCTCATGAAGCATGAAATACGATCAGTTATAGAGCAACTGAGTCTGAAAAGCTACAACAAATACCTGGCGCTGAAAAACCATGATAAATTCCTCCCATACCTGGAAAAAATGAGTACACTGAAACACTATTCAGCCGCCAAAATAGGCAGCAGGCCTACAAAACGGGGCAAAAACAAAAAACTCACGCTCAACGATTTGCGTGCCATTTCTTATGTCGGCTCCTGGAGCTTGCTAAAACAAAATATCCCGGGATACTATGGATTGGGTACTGCTGTTTCGGAGATGATTGATGAAGGAAAAGAAAAAGAACTCAAACAACTCTACAAACAGGCACCGTTTTTCAAAGCCCTGATGAACAACGCCATGATGTCGCTGGCCAAATCGTACTTCGAGCTCACATCATATACAAAACACAATAAAGAGTTTAAAGATTTCTGGCTCATGCTGCACGATGAATATCAGCAAACTAAAACCATGTTGCTCAGAATTGCCGGATTAGACTCGCTCATGCAGGAAGAGCCCACTTCCCGGCAATCGATTGAATCGCGCGAGCGTATTGTGCTTCCGCTACTTTTGATACAAAATTATGCTTTACAAAAGATGGCAGAAGGAAACTCCAAACATAACGATATTTATGAAAAGCTGGTCGTAAGGGCGTTATATGGAAATATCAATGCCAGCAGGAACTCAGCATAATTGCTAAAAAAGAACGGTTTAATTGAAAACCGGGAAATCGCAATGGAATGAGTTGTTGCCGCAGGTAGAAGCTTGAGGCAGATTGCTTCTCCGCCCAACCAGCGAAGACCGGAAAGACTCGGCGTGTTTTAGAAACACACCGAGTCTGGGCAAAAAATGACAAAAATTTTTTATTTACTATTTTCGTAAATAGAGGGGAA
>CAYPSX010000070.1:3216-16855 GCA_964413185.1 uncultured Bacteroidales bacterium | reverse complement strand
TTGAAGGTAAAAACTACCGGATGGTTCCGTACGCCGAAATTTTAGGCAAAA
This sequence comes from uncultured Bacteroidales bacterium, assembly GCA_964413185.1. Lineage (GTDB taxonomy): Bacteria > Bacteroidota > Bacteroidia > Bacteroidales > Salinivirgaceae > Salinivirga. The sequence goes on along the minus strand of CAYPSX010000070.1, from coordinate 16,804 downwards.
TCGTTGAAACAGAAGCCATTTAGATTGATGGTATTATGGTTAAACAATGATTTATATTTCCAATCCATCATTGGTTGAGTAATTGAAAAAGGGCGCTTTAGGCGCTCTTTTTTTTAGAATGGGCAATCATCATCCGGAGTTCCCAATTTTTCATTTCCTTGTTGCTGTGCTTCATCGAACCGCATTTGTTCTTCGATCTCTTTGCACGTAGTGCAGTAGCCGGGAAAAGGACAGTTCTTTTCTTCGAAGTCGCAAAACTCAATGTGCGAAGTGCCAAACGACATCTCTACATGTTCCTCATGCCAAAAGTTGAAGATGAATGCGTATCTTAAATACATTGGGTATTCATTTGGGAATTCAAGTTTAAAATGATGAATTTCCAACAGCTTTTCCAGTTTTGCCGCAAGCTCCGATTTTTGATCATCTGAAAGCCGTTCTGCAGGAGGGAGCTGCACAACATCCACACCGGTTATTTTTGAGATAGGTTCTTCCTCGCCGTACACATATTTCTCCACGTAAGAAATATCATCAATTTCGCACTCATTTTCAAGGTCAACACTATCCCATATTTCCCTTGGTGGCCTTACTTTCCAGGTGGCTGCATTAATATCTTCAATGAGTTGTTCTATGTAGCGCTGCATATCCAAATTTTTGATGTTTATCCAAAGGTACAACTTGATTCATTTTTCGGTTAAAAATTAATGTATTTTTTTCGTGTTTATTCATTTTCTGCAAAGCAGTATATAATGCATTACATATTTAACATACCATAAAGTAGCGGGTAAAAGTACCTGTTTTGACCAAATGTATTGGATTTTCTCATAATTGATTGTAATTTAATTGCTTAAAGGTATGCCGAAAAGGCGAACCTTTTTGTTTTCCGGTTAATGTTTTAACAATATTATGAAAGAGGAAAACTCAAATAATAATCGCTTGGTTAAGCGCATACGTGAACTTGAATCGCGCATTCAGGAGCTTGAGACTCATGAACAAAGTGAAGTTAATTTCCGAACAATTGCCGATAATTCTTTCGATTGGGAAATTTGGGTAAATGAGAATGAAGATATTTTGTATGTTTCTCCTTCTGTTGAGCGCATTACAGGTTTTAAACCGGAAGATTTTTATGAAGATAAGAATTTACTTGAAAAAATTATTTTTCCTGATGACAGAAATGCTTATCGTAAAGACCTTCACCCCTTGAGTAAAGATGGAGAAAAATTGCCTATAGAATACAGGGTCGTAGCAAAAAGTGGCAATGTTAAATGGTTGTCACATCTGTGTCAGGATATTTACAATACTAATGGAGAATACCTTGGTAAGCGAATTAGCAACAGGGAAATAACCTTGCAAAAAGAACTCGAAAAAAAGTATAAAGACAGCGAGGAGCGTTTTAGGTCAATTTTTGAGCAGGATTCATCCGTAAAACTTATTATCAATCCCCAAACCGGGCAAATAGAAGATGCCAATCCGTCAGCGCTTAAGTTTTATGGCTACACAAAAAATCAACTATTGAATAAAAAAATTCAGGATATTAATCAATTGTCAGAAGAGGAAGTGAAGGCCGAAATGGCAGACGCTAAAAAGCGGCAGAAAACCTTTTTCAATTTTGAACATAGATTGTCAAATGGAGAAATTAGGCATGTGGTTGTATATAGTTCTCCCATCAGATTTAATAATGAAGAGAAATTGCTTTCGATAATTCATGATGTAACTGCACAAAAAATAGCAGAAGAAGCCCTGAAAGATAGTGAAAAAGCTTTGTTTACAATTGTAGAAAATATCCCGTTTGCTGTGTTTGCGCATGATTTGAACGGAAAACTGGTTCTTGTTAATAGTGCAGCAACCAACTATACCGGGTACAGCAAAAGTGAATTGTTAAATCGGCATGTTCCTGATATAGACCACGAGAGTAAAACCAGAAACGATGCTGAAAAAATATGGAAAGAGCTTTCGCTGGGTAGTTTCGAGAAATTAGAATCCGTGCACTTCCGTAAAGATGGATCAAGCTATCCGGTTGAAATCCATATTGCCGCCATACAGTTAAAAGGAGAACCTATTATTCTTGCTATTGCACAAGATATCACAGAACGTTTAGCTGCTGAAAAAGAGTTAAAAAATACACTCGGAGATCTTAAAATGGCGCAGGAAATTGCCGGAATCGGAAACTGGCAATACAACCCGGGCAGTGAAAAAACCACCTGGTCCGATCAGGTATACAAAATTTATAATCGCAATCCGGAATTTGGGCCGTTTACCATTAAAGAATATGAAGACGTGTTTGATGAGGAGCAATACGCAGAATTTTTTCATAGATTCAATAACGCCTGGCAACATGGAGAACCTTATGAATTAATTCTAAAACTAAAAGTGAATAACAAGGAAGTCAAATATCTCCGATCTACCTGCAAACCAATGTATAAAGTAGGAAAGAAAGGTTATTTCCTGCGTGGCACCACCCAGGACATTACAGAAAGGTATCTGGCCCAGGAGAAAATAAGGGAAAGCGAAGAAAAACTTCGAAAAACTTTCGATAGTGAGCATATTGCAATTGCTATAAGTCGAAAAAGTACCGGTGAATATATTGACGTAAACAAAGGCTTTTGCAAAATTACAGGTTACAGTGCTCATGAGCTAATTGGCAGTTCTTCTTCCGATTTGGGCTTTTTTGCCGGCAAAAACCGCAATAAGTTGCTCGAAAAATTATCCGGAGAAGGTTTTTTGTTGAATGAGGAACTCTCGTTTCCCACAAAGCAGGGAGAAATTCGCACCACCCTCTTCTCCATTGGCGAGGTTGTTCTAAAGCAGGAAGAGTGTCTCATAGCTACTATGATTGATATCACCAAGAGAAAAACTGCGGAAAAAGCCCTCCGCGAAAGCGAAAAGAGACTTCGCGAAATGAACGCCACAAAAGATAAACTATTTTCGATAATTAGCCACGACCTCAAAAATCCATTAAGCAATATCATTGGCTTTAGCGAGCTTATTGAACACAATTACGATAATTATTCCGATGAGAAACTCAAAAAATTCAATAGCCTTATTCACGGATGTTCAAAAAGTATTGCCGATTTACTCGAAAACCTGTTAAACTGGTCCCGATCGCAGCGCGATATTATTAATTGCATTCCGGTTAAAATAAATCTGAACAATTTAGTAGAACAATGTTTCAATTTATTGCTGGCATCAGCCAAAAACAAAGACATTCAATTAATAAATAATGTAAAAGCCGACATCTTCGTTTTTGCCGATATTGAGATGATTACAACAGTGTTACGTAATTTAATTTCCAATGCAATTAAGTATAGTTATCCAAATAGTGCTATATTTGTTACAGTAGACCAAAATGATGATGAAATTGTTATTGGTGTCGTTGATTCCGGTATGGGCATGGATAGAACCAAACTGGCTGAGTTATTTAATCCTGCAGGAACACAATCCTATGCAGGAACAGCCGGGGAGCAGGGAACAGGCTTAGGGCTTACCGTTTGCAAAGAATTTGTGACAAGGAACAATGGCCAAATATGGGCAAAGAGTTTTCCGGAAAAAGGTACTACATTTTATTTCACTTTACCGAAATATGGAAAATAAAACCAGACGCAAAAACCGGATATATGGACAAGGAGAAAGAACATCTCAAAGCACAAATTGCCAAATTGCAGGAGAAATTAGCCCAAAAAAATGATGAAGAAAAACTTCAAAAACAAAATGAATTCCTGACAATTGCCAAACAAAAAGCTGAAGAAAGTGAGCTAATGTATCGGTCATTTATTGAAAATTTCCAGGGAATTGCTTTTAAGTCAGGTGTTAATTGGCACCCCGAATATTTCAATGGTGCTGTTAAAGAAATGACCGGCTACGAAGCCAATGATTTTCTCACTAACAAGTTGAAATGGAAAGACATCATTCACCCAAACGATTTACCAGGTTTATTACAGGAAAATGTACAAAATCCTGGTTATAAGGCTGAACGTGAATACCGTATAATAACAAAAAGCGGAAAAGTTTCCTGGGTGCATGATTATGTGCAAAGCTTTCGCAACGAAAAAAATGGCAACATTTATTTATACGGTGCAATTTACGATATTTCAGTTCGTAAAAATGCCGAAATAGAACTTGATGAACAACGAAAAACTAATGAGAGCATCATAAAGGCTGCTGCTGTTGGACTTTCTTATGTACGCAAACGTAAAATTATCTGGGCTAACCATGCAATGGAACAAATGTTCGGGTACTCCCCCGAAGAATACATGAACCAGGATATGCGTATGCTTTTTGCCAGTGACGAAGAATATGAACGTGCAGGTGAAATTGTCTACAAAAAAATGGACAAGAACAACCCCATTCAGTATGAAACCACTTATCAGAAAAAAGACGGGTCATTAATGCATTGCGTGGCAAAAGTTAATTTTTTAGAACCCGAAAATCCAGAAAAAGGCGTGCTTGCCAGTATTTTTGATATAACAGAATTGCTTAAATCAAAAGCCGAGCTTAAAAAGAGAAACGAAGAATTAAAAATTGCTAAAAAACAGGCTGAAGAAAGTACATATAAATATCACAAATTATTCGACTCAGCCAATGATGCCATTTTCCTTGCCGATTCTGAAACCGGACTTATTCTTGAAGCCAACAAAAAAGCTGAACAAATAACCGGCAAAACCCGGCATGAACTTATTGGTATGCATCACTCAAAATTGCACCCTGCTCATCAGGAAAAAGATACTAAACTGGCATTTGAGTTGGATGCTAAAACCATTAAAGATGATAATAGATACCAGGACTACTATTTGCTCGGCACCGACAATAAAAACATACCTGTTGAAATAAGTCCGTGCGTAGTAGAAATTGGCGGACGAAAAGTAGTTATGGGAATATTCAGAGATATTACCGAACCGGTTAAAACCAAAGAAGAACTTATTGCAGCGAAAGAAAAAGCAGAAGAAAGTAACAGGCTCAAAACAGCCTTTCTGAATAATATCTCGCATGAATTTAGAACGCCAATGAATGCCATAGTCGGTTTCGCCGAACTCATGCTGAACGACGATAACAACGCTGAAGATTACAAGCGTTACGCCAGGCTGGTTCATAATAGTTCAAGCAAATTGCTCGATATCGTAACCGATACAGTCGAAATATCCAGGGTAAAATCACAATCAATAAAATTTTCGCCTAAGAAATTTAACCTCAAGCATATTTTTGATGATATTTTAACCAATGCCCGGGAAAAAATAACAGGAAAAGAAATCAGGTTTATTGTAAACATAAATTGCCCAAAAGAAAAACTTTTTATTTATAACGATTCCCATCTTATATCGCGCTCTTTAAAGCATATTTTAGACAATGCCATAAAATTTACACGAACCGGCTTTGTGAAATTTAGCTGCCAAATTAAAAAGGATGAAATTGAGATCGAAATTCAGGATACGGGAATCGGAATTCCGGCTGAAATGCAAAGCATAATTTTTCAGCCATTTACACAACTGGAAGATGCCGCAGCCCGCAATTATGGTGGAAATGGCATAGGTCTGGCTCTTGTTAAAGCTTATGTTGAAATGGCCGGCGGCGAAATTCATTTGGAGTCTGCTCCCGGACATGGTACCAAAGTAAAAGTTACAATTCCCGGAGACCCGGAAGTGCATGAAGCTGAAAATAATCATCTCCACCAAAACGAACGAAAAATGAACTGGGAAGGTCGCACCATTCTTGTGGTAGAAGATGAACAGGTTAACCAGCAGTTGCTTCAGGAATTTTTGCAGGAAACCAAAGCCAATGTTGTACATGCGAAAGATGGTCGCGAAGCCCTTGATAAATGCAAATTGCTTAAAGAAATAGACCTGGTACTCATGGATATTAAAATGCCGGTCATGGACGGAATAGAATCAACCCAATTAATCAAAAAAGAACGACCTCAAATTCCGGTTATTGCCCAAACAGCCTACTCAATGCCCGAAGACAAATCGCAAATTGAGCAAGCCGGTTGCGATGCCGTATTTGTAAAACCGCTTAGAAAAAACATGCTGTTCGAAGCTATCGACCAATTGTTAAACAAAAAAGAAAATTAAATCATTCAGCTTAGTAATGAGCAAAACTCAACCTACATATAAAGAACGCTACAACCTTGCTATGCTCGCTATCAACGATGGCTTATGGGATTGGAACCTGAAAACCGGCAAAGTTTATTTTGATGAACGATATTATACAATGGCTGGTTACAAAACCGATGAATTTCCGCATAATTTTGAAGAATGGGAAAAACGCGTGCATCCCGGGGACTTGCCTGCTGTCATGCAATCTATAGAAGATCATTTGAGCAACAAAAACAATGGTTTTGATGTAGAATTTCGTTTTAAAACAAAAAGCGGCAAGTGGATGTGGATCCGCGGAAGGGGGAAAGCTGTTGAATATGACAAAAATGGCAATGTAACCAGGTTTATCGGAACACATACAGATATAAGTAAGCAAAAAGAGGCTGAACATCAACTTATAGAAGCCAACAAGCGGTACGAAACAGTATTAGAGAATGCACTCGAGGGTGTTTTTGTTTTGCAGGGAAATCATGTTGTTTTTGCCAATAAGGCAATCCAGGAAATTACCGGTTACAACCTCAGTGAGATGGAGCACAAGCCTTTTCTCAATGCTGTTTACGAAAAAGACCGTGCAAATGTTTATGATACATATCAACGCAGGCTGGCCGGGGAAACAATACCATCATACGATATGCGTATCCTGTCTAAATCGGGAAAAGTCAGGTGGTTTCTTCTAAACTCCATTAAAATCAAATGGGAAGAAAAAGATGCCGTTCTCGTATTTGCCAAGGATATACACAACCGCAAACTGGCCGAAGATAAACTCAGGGAAAGCGAAGAGCGGTTATCACTCATTACAAACACTGTAGATAGCGTCATGTTTTCGTTTAAAACAGAGGGAGATGAGTTCCGTATTGATTTTGTTAACGATTATTTTTTTAAAGATACAGGCTATAAAAAAGAAGATTTTGTAGGAAAGTTATTATCCGAAGTAATACCCCCCGACAAATATAAAACATTGGTGCAAAAATATCGGGAAGCCGTTGATAAACAACAAAATGTTACATGGGAAGAAAGCAGTCCCTGGAAAGAAGGTATGCAAAACGCCATTGTGAGCATCACCCCGGTTTATAACGAAAAGAATCAATGTACTCATGTTTTGGGCACAATGTCAGATATTACCGAACGGGTTAAAGCTGAAAATGCCCTGAAGGCCAGTGAAAAGGAGTTGAAAAATTTGAATGCAACAAAAGACCGGCTTTTCTCTATAATTGGACACGACCTGAGAAACCCGCTGAACAATATGTTCGGTTTTGCATTCCTGCTTCAACGGCGTGCAGCCCAATACCACGATGAAAAACTAAATAAGTACATCGATGCTATATCACAATCGGCTCATAGTGTATCAGAGTTGTTGGAGAACCTGTTGGAATGGTCGCGCGCGCAAACTCAGGAAATAAAAGTAGAAAAGGGGAATTTTTATCTGAATGAAATTGTCGAAGCTAATTTTAAACTGTTTTACAACTCGGCAAAGGAAAAAAAAATCAAACTGATATCAAAAATAAAACCCGGCTTAATGATTCATGCCGATAAAACCATGTTGAGTACTGTAATACGTAACTTGATATCCAATGCTGTAAAATTCACACCCGGGAACGGGCAAATAATTGTTTCTGCTGAGCAAATAGCCGGCGAAACTACTGTAAGAGTGCACGATACAGGTATTGGGATGGATGAAAAAATGATCCAAAGGCTTTTCAAATCAGATAATATACAAACAGGAACAGGAACCGATGGTGAAAAGGGTACTGGGTTAGGACTGATGATTTGCAAAGAGTTCATTGACTTGCATAATGGTAAAATCCGGGTAGAGAGCAGTGAGGGAAAGGGATCAACCTTCATATTTACCATTTAGCAAAACAAAACAAAATTCAACGCATGGCTTTTTGACCGCTATATCTTACATTTATAGAAAATGCAAAAATTATGAGCCTTGATCCCAAAATACTAAAAAAGCGTATTTCAGAACTGGAAAAAGAGCTTGCTGAAAAGGAAAAAGAACTGGAAATTAGCGCAGCCCGCGACCGCTTTACATCATTGGTCAATCATATGCAATCCGGGGTATTTTATATCAATACAAAAGGCGAAGTGCTTGAGGCCAATCCGGCCATTATTAAAATGTTGGGATCGCCATCCGTTGAAGAAACAAAAAAAATTAACGTACTGCAATTTAAACCACTCATCGATATTGGTTATGCCGGAAAATTAAAAGAATGCATAGAAACCGGTGAAATAATCACAGGAGAAGCTGAATACACAAGTAAATGGGGTAAAACCAGTCTTGTTAATTTTTATTTTGTACCCATTAAAAAAGAGGGAAAAGTCGTTGGTGTGCTATCCAGTAATGAGGATGTTACAGAAGAACGCAGAGTTGAAGAGAAACTGAAATTTCAGGCCATGTTGCTCGATAATATCAGGGATTTTGTAACCGCCACAGATTTAAAGGGGAATATAACCTACGTTAACCAGGCAGAAAGGGAACATTTTCAGCTTGTAAAAGATAAAAAAGCACATGTGTCAATGTATGGAGAAGATTCCCAGGTTGGAGCTACACAACAGGAAATTATCGAAAAAACCATCAAATATGGTAAATGGCACGGCGAAGTAGTCAATTTTGGGAAAAACGATCAAAGAATCCATCTGGATTGCCGTACAAAGTTACTCAAAGATGAAAAAGGTAAGCCTTTTGGCATGATTGGTATTAGTACCGACATTACACTACGAAAAAAGTTTGAAAAACGTTTAGAAGAATTAAATACTGAATTACAGGCACAAAACAGGGAGCTGGAGGAAAGCCTGGAACGCATACAGGAAATTAACCAACAACTCGAAGAAGCCAAAGAGAGGGCAGAAGAAAGCGACAGAATGAAAACAGAATTCTTAAACAACATGTCGCATGAAATACGCACACCCATGAACGGAATAGTAGGTTTCTCCAAAATGTTCCTTAAACCCAATATCAGTAGCGAAAAGCGGCAGTTCTATGCCTCAGTGGTTATCGATAACAGCAAACAACTGCTTGCACTTGTCAACGACATCCTCGATGTATCTATGATAGAAACCAGCCGCATTAAAATTAATATGAATCGAGTGCAGGTGAGCAGGGTTTTTGAAAATATGGAAAGCCTGTACTCTTTTCAGGCCTCGCAAAAAAACATCGATTTTATTGTTGAAAAAGACAATATATGCGAAGATTTATATATCACCACAGATGAAACCCGGCTCCGTCAGATTCTGACAAATTTACTCACTAATGCATTCAAATATACACATAAGGGGTTTGTAAAATTGAAGTGCACAATAACCAAACATCACATTATTTTTGCTGTTGAAGATACCGGCATCGGCATATCGCCTGCATATATCAACACGATTTTTGACCGCTTCGTACGAGAAGAGTCGGATAAACAAAAAAAATACCGCGGAACCGGCCTCGGACTTTCCATCTCAAAAAATCTCACCGAACTGTTGGGTGGCGAAATCACCGTTGAGTCCGAAAAAGGTGAAGGCTCCGTTTTTAAAGTTATTTTTCCGGTAAAACCAGTGTAGATTCCCAGGTGGTCAAAATTATTTCCATTTCTCAATCAGCTCCTCCGCCTCCTGATCAATCGAGGATGAATACATATCGCTTTTTGTTTCGCTAACCAACTGAAGCATTTCAATGGCTTTTTCATATTGTTTTTGCTCAATGAGGATTTTTCCCGCTTCAAGCCGGGCTTTTTTATGGTAGTAATGCCCGGTATTTGGCATTTTTTCAATTTGCTTAAACGTTTTCAGGGCACGCGTGAGTTTTCCCATGGCTTGCAAAATTCTTGCTTTTCGGTAGTAGTACGCAGTTTGCTGTAATTCGGAAAGGTTGCTGAAATCGGCTTTTTCTAAGGTATTCAAAGCTTGCAAAAATTGCCCGCCATCATACAAAATGCGCGCTTCGAGTAAGTGCGGGTTGTATGTTATTTTGTTCTCTTTCAAAGCCTGGCGGTCAGTAAAAGTATAGGCCGTGCCTTTTTTTTCTATGGCATCAGACAAGTGAACTGTGTTTCCTCCTTTAATAATTGCAATCCATTTCTCACGGAGCAATGCTGCTTTGATGTAACTTCCATCTTCTCGCTTCAACAAAAATTTTGTGAAATACCACGATGCTTTTTTATATAAACCCTGGTTCAGGCAGGCTTGCCCCATAAGGTAAAACTGTACGGTTAACTGGTTTCTTGTAGAGTCAATCGGCGTGAGCAGGTCAATAGCTCTTTGCGGTTCTTTGTTTTTTAGGTATTGGTGCGCTAAGATAATCCGGGTGGCCGAATTGAGTTCTGTTTCCGCTGAAACCTCCTTTTTTTCAATGATGGCCGTATGAAAAGCATCTATGGTTTGTGCCAGTTCCGGGTATCCTGCTCCATTTCTTTCCGGAGCGTGCAATGTTGATATGGGTTTAATGCCGGCAATTTTTAAAATACCGGAATATTCATCGGGTATTTTTTTCAAAACTGCATTAAAACTATGTGAAAGTTCTACGATTTCAGGAGTTACAGATTGGTTTTGTTCAATGTGTTTTTTTAATGCCTGATATGCGCTTAAGTAGCTAAAAAGTGATGAAATATATGAACCCTGATAGCTTTTTATAATGCCTTTTGATGCATAAGCAAATATTTTGGTATAGCTGTCGTGTTTTTCCTTTTCTGCTATTTGGTCTGCTATTTTATAAGCTTCGTTGCACCATTGTTCCCTGCCGCTTAAAAGGGCGCGAAGCGTGTGCCCGAACAGTCCGATGGCCACATAATGGCTTTCCGAAGAATCATAATTTTTCAATTGTTCAGCACCCGGAAGTTCTGAAAAGTTGCCTTGTAAAATTGCATTTAAAAGGTGTTTGTCGGGGGAGTGAGGTGTTATTTTTGTGGAGCCTGATAAAGTTTTATCTCCCTGATACGCTTTTTTTGTCGGGATATGAGTACTGGCAAAAGCTGCATTGTTTGTTTGTAATAAAAGTAAGAGAAAAAAAATGTACAGGCTTAAACAACAAAGAGAAAAGCCGTTAAGCTTCTCTCTTTGTATTTTTGTTTTTATGTATGTGTAAGGTTTAATCACATTTAACATCCTCGGTAATGTCCGGATCAACTAAAATACGACCGCAATACTCACAAACGATCAGTTTTTTACGCGATTGAATATCAACCTGGCGTTGGGGCGGAATGCGGTTAAAGCAGCCGCCGCATGCATCGCGTTCTACAATGGCTACGGCAATGCGGTTTTGTGTGTTTTCTTTTGTGCGCTGGTATGCATTGAGCAGTCGTTCTTCAACTTTTTTCGCTATGTCATCTGCTCTTTTCTCCAGACGCTTTTCTTCCTTGGCTGTTTCATCAATAATTTTGTCCAACTCTCCTTTTTTAGCTTCGAGATCTTGCTGGCGTTCTTTATAAGCAGCTTTTGCTTTATCAATGACTTCCTCTTTCTGCTTCATTGCAGCCGAATACTCCTTTATGCGCTTTTCTGCCAATTCAATTTCCAGGGTCTGGAACTCAATTTCTTTCGAAATAGACTCATATTCGCGATTGTTGCGAACATTCATCTGTTGTTCATTGTATTTTTTGATCAGTCCCTCGGAGTTGGCAATTTCTGTTTTTTTATGACTTACCTCTTTGTTGAGGTTGTCAATATCTTCCTGTAACTTTTGAATGCGCGTATCGAGCCCCGCCAGCTCATCTTCCAGATCCTGAACCTCAAGCGGTAGTTCACCACGCAGTGTGTGAATTTCAAATATTTTATTATCAACACACTGGAGCTCGTATAGCGCTTTGAGTTTATCTTCCACCTTCATGTCTTTTGTGGTTGCTTTTGAAGCTTTTTTTGCCATACCTAATATAAATTGATTGGATTTGTATTCACTTTTGATAAATAGAGTGCAAATTTAGGGAATTTTTCCGTAATATGCTTATAAAAAATATCTTTTACGAATTTTTCTGTATGATAATGGCCTGCATCAACAGTAAGTAGCCCTTCAGCGGCACCCTGAAATTCATGGTATTTGAAATCTGCAGATATATATGCATCGGCTTTTTTTGCAATGGCTGCCCCAGCCAACGAACTTCCACTCCCCGAACATACGGCTACGGTTTTTATTTTTTCTGCGCTGCCGCTAAATCGCAAGTGATCGGCCTCAAGTTGTGTTTTTACCATTTTTAAAAAGTCGTTTTGCGTCATGGCCGATTCTAATTGTCCGATTCTTCCAAGGCCTGCTGCTTCAAAATCGTTTGTCAGCGGGTAAATGTCGTAAGCAACTTCTTCATACGGATGTGCATGCATCATGGCCGAGACTGTAGAGTTTAGCAAATGTTTGGGCACGATGGTTTCTACGCGGGTTTCCGCTTCATAATGCAATTGTCCTTTTTCACCAACATACGGATTGGTGTCGTCACCCGCACGGAAACTGCCTTTTCCTTCTAAATTGTAACTGCAACTGTCGTAATCGCCAATATGGCCCGCTCCGATGCCGAACATAGCTTCACGCACTTCTTCAGCATTGGCGTGCGGTACAAACACAACCAGTTTGTACAAATAATCTTTCATAGGTGAAAGTACACGGCAGTTCTCGAGGCCGAATAATTCACAAAGTTCATCATTCGTACCGCCTTTGGCACTGTCCATATTTGTATGTGCACTAAAAATAGCAATATCATGTGCCAGTGCTTTCCGGAGTATTTTTTCCGTAGGCGTTTTATGATGAATTTTTTTTAATGGTTTAAATATCACAGGATGATGTGAAATAATGATGTCTGCCTTCTTCTCAATGGCTTCATCAACTACTTCTGGTGTAACGTCCAGTGTTAGTAATGCCGATTCTATTTCGGGATTGTCCCTGCTTACCAACAATCCTGAATTGTCATACGATTCCTGAAATTGTGGCGGAAAAACTTCGTTTAAAAAATGTACCAGCTCGTTAATTTGCATACTATTCAAACTTTTTCGTTAATTTGTATCGTTATATGGTAAAACTAATAGTTTTCCAACAATTTACTTCTCTTTTATGTTCGCTTTTTTACGAAAATAAATCAATAAGATAATGAACCGATATTTTTTCACAATTATACTGACCCTTTTTATTCTGCAGTCTGTTGCACAAGAACCCGCTAAATGTACCCGTATTTTGTTTATGTTAGATGCTTCGCGCAGCATGACAGGAAAATGGGAGAGTGCCCGCAAAATTGATGTGGCCCGAAATTTACTGGCACGCATGGTCGACAGTTTGTCGAAAAAAGAACATGTGCAGATGGCGTTGCGCGTTTACGGTCATCAAAGTTATGTTCCGCCTCAGGATTGTGAAGATACCCGGCTCGAAGTACCTTTTTCCGCAGGAAATGCCGGTAAAATTCAAATCAAACTAAAAACACTTGTTCCCAAAGGTACAACACCAATTGCCTATTCGCTAAGCCAGGCGGCAGATGATTTTCCGGACGATGATTGCCGCAACGTGATCATCCTTATTACCGATGGAATAGAAGCCTGCGAAGGCGACC
>CAYPSX010000070.1:0-3206 GCA_964413185.1 uncultured Bacteroidales bacterium | reverse complement strand
CCCCTGTGCCGTGTCGCGCGATTTACAAAAACGGGGAATTGTTCTCAAACCTTTTGTCGTAGGCATTGGCCTCGATCCCGATTTTAAAGAAACATTCAATTGTGTTGGTAAATATTACGATGCCTCCAACGAGGAACGCTTCGAAGATGTCATGGGCGTTGTCATTTCCCAGGCGCTCAATAACACAACAGTTCAGGTGAACCTGCTCGATGCCTACGGAAATGCAACCGAAACCAATGTTGGAATGACCTTCTACGACATGTTTTCCAATAGACCCCGCTACAATTATTTTCACACCATCAACCTTAGAGGTGTGCCGGATACCATTATACTCGATCCGCTCTCCGAATACCGCATGGTTGTACACACATTGCCGCCTGTAGTAAAAGATTCAATAACCATTTCTCCCGGTGCTCACAATATGGTCGGGGTCGATGCGCCCCGCGGAACATTATTATTACAGCGACCAAGAGGCGCACAATATCGCGATTTGCAATTTTTAGTTAAAGATTTGAACGGGAGCCTTATTAATGTGCAAGCAATCGATGAAAAAGAACGCTATATCACGGGTCTATACAATATTGAAGTCTTAACGCTTCCTCGTTTGCAAATAGATAGTGTTGAGATTTCGCAAAGCCATACAACCAAAATTAGAATTCCGGAACCCGGCATTGCCAATTTTTCATCGTATCAAAATGGCTATTGCTCAGTTTTTATTCTCCGTAATAACCAGGTAGAGTGGGTTGCAAATTTATCCAATGACGAGGAGTATCATTCTGTAACCTTGCTTCCCGGTAAATACATGGCCATTTACCGGCCCAAATCAGCACACAATGTGTTAGATGCTATAAAAAAAGAGTTTGAAATAAAATCAGGCTCATCTGTCAGGGTTACTTTTTATTGATTATTTTTGCATCCAAAAATAAATTGAAGATATGATTGAACTAACAAATTCCGGTAATAATGATACGCGCTCCGGTTTTGGAGCCGGATTGCTCGAAGCAGCAGAAAAAAATGAAAATGTTGTTGGCCTCTGTGCCGACCTGACAGGCAGCCTGAAAATGACAGAATTTGCAGCAGAATATCCCGAACGCTTTTTTCAGTCGGGCATTGCTGAAGCCAACATGATGGGCGTTGCTGCAGGACTTACCATTGGCGGGAAAATTCCATTTGCTGCCACATTTGCTAACTTTGCCACCGGAAGGGTGTACGATCAAATAAGGCAGTCAATTGCCTATTCCCAAAAAAATGTAAAAATAGCTGCATCGCACGCTGGAATTACACTCGGTGAAGATGGAGCTACTCATCAAATAATGGAAGATATCGGGCTCATGAAAATGCTGCCCAACATGACTGTGATCAATCCCTGCGATTTTAACCAGACCAAAGCCGCTACAATAGCTGTTGCTGAATGGGATGGGCCGGTTTATCTTCGCTTTGGCCGCCCGAAAATTGCTAATTTTACGCCCGAAAACCAGAAATTTGAAATCGGTAAAGCCGTGCACATGCACGAAGGATCCGATGTAAGTATTTTTGCCACAGGACACTTGGTGCACGAAGCAGCCAAAGCTGTTAACGAACTCGAAAAAGAAAACATCTCAGCAGAATTAATCAATATCCATACAATTAAACCTTTGGACGTTGAAGCAATCAAAGCATCAGTAGAAAAAACCAAAGCCGCAGTTTCTTGCGAAGAACACATGATTAACGGCGGGCTGGGAGAATCAATAGCAAGTGTGCTTGCACGAAATACTCCTGCACCGCTCGAAATTATTGCAGTAGACGACAAGTTCGGAGAAAGCGGCAAACCTGAAGAGCTGATGGAAAAATACGGACTTACAACCAAGCACATTGTTGAAGCAGCAAAGCGCGCTGTAAGCCGTAAATAATGCCTTCAGGACCTGTATTACAGTGTCCATGAAAAAGAAAACCGACGAAAAACTTATCCAAATAATAAAAGCCGGCGGCAGAAAAAGCGAGCCGGCCTTTGCCGAACTCATTGACCGCTACAGTGAGCGGCTATACTGGCATATACGGAAAATCGTAATCTCCCACGAAGACACTAATGATGTGGTGCAAAATACCCTTATAAAAGTTTTTCAGAACCTCGACAATTTCCGCAGCGAAAGTAAATTCTATACATGGGTGTACCGAATTGGTACCAACGAAGCCCTGTCTTTCCTGAAGAAGCAGGATCGAAATAGCGCCGACAATCTCGATGAACACATGCACACCCTTTCCAAAACACTCGAAGCTGATGAGTATTTTCAGGGAGATGAAATTCAGGAAAAACTGCAAAAAGCGATTTTAACCCTGCCGGAAAAGCAACGATTGGTTTTTAATATGAAATATTTTGATGAAATGAAGTACCAGGACATGGCTGAAGTGCTCGAAACATCGGTTGGAGCGCTAAAAGCTTCATATCATCATGCAGTGAAAAAAGTAGAAGAGATACTCAAAAACGATATTATATAAAAAAGTCAAAACAATTAAACCTTTCATCAACAAAACAGTCAAACATAATAGAACATAGAAAAAATGACACAAAATATTGAACATAATAAGCACTTGAAACAAAATCCCTACAGTGTACCCGAAGGGTATTTTGATAAGCTGAAAGCTGATGTGTTGGAAAAAACTCATCCGTCAAAAACCAAAGTCATTCAGCTTTCTTCAAGGATGATGAAGTATGCTGCAGCGGCCGTTTTAGTTCTTATGTTGGCCGGCGGATGGTTTATTTACAGCCAAAACCAACTGTCAGAACAAGAGAAACTGCTTATGGGCGTGGAGTCAGAAATCTATGCTTATGATACCGAACTCCTCCAATACTATACAGAAACAGGCGTAGAGAGTGAACTCGCCGATGCAGATGATGAGTATCTTGTTAAATCCGGATATGTAGATGAGGAGTTTTTGTACGGAAATAACTAAATTTACAAATGGAACACAAAAGATATAAAAATGAAATTAAAGATAATAGTTTTAATTATAGCAGTTTTGCCACTAGTCTCGTGCAATAACGATACAAAAGATGTAACACCGGATGAAGATCCGCGCCGGGGCAGATTTTATAAAAGTGAAAAAATAGGTTTTTTTACCGAACAAATGAACCTGACTGAGAAAGAAGCACAGCGTTTTTGGCCGGTTTACAATAAATATGAGCAAAAACGCGACAGCCTTTGGCGGGCAAGGCGACATTTTATGAT
>CAYPSX010000069.1:0-17009 GCA_964413185.1 uncultured Bacteroidales bacterium | reverse complement strand
ACTGGCGCTATCGCCCATTAAGTATCGTCCGCGATTTGCTTTTTACGCCGACAGCGAAGAAATATCGCTTCGCGAAACCCTGAACCGCGTATCGACTATGATGGTAACGCCCTACCCGCCCGGAATTCCATTGCTTGTGCCCGGACAGCTCATTACGCAAGAAATCATTAATGCACTGACTATGTATCGCGACTATGGCGTAGAAATTCACGGATTGCACGATGGCTCCATACAGGTGATGCCGAAAGAGGAAGAAAAACGACTTGAAGATGAAGGGTTTAGTATTCTAACATAATTTCAGTTATAACATTTACAGCCCGGCCTTAACTTAATTGCAGGCCGGGTTTAATATTGAATAAAATGGATGTCGGATTTTTATCGTTAATACCAGCAATAGTAACAATTATAGTTGCATTGGCCACACGGAAAGTTGCCTTTGCCTTGTTCATGGGCATTGTGGGCGGAGCAGTTGTTGCCGGCCAATACACCATAATCGGTTTTTTTGAGCGCATGTACGAATATTTGCTCATATCATTTACCGATCCGGAGCGTTTAAAAATTGTATTTTTCATACTTTTAATTGGCGGTTTATTGGAAATCATTAACCTGTCCGGCGGATACGAAAAATTTGCCAACACACTTTCTAAAAAACTCGACACACCGCGCAAAAGCCGCTTAAGCACTTGGGGATTGAGCATGACACTGTTTTTCGACGATTATGCAAACGTCCTCATTTCGGGAGCTTCCATGCGCACAATAAACATTCGGAACAAAGTAACACCGGCAATTTTAGCCTACATAGTTGATGTAGTTGCTATTATGGCCAGCATTATGATTATTTCTACCTGGGCCGCTTTCGAAGGTTCCGTAATGGTCGAGGCCGGGGCCGAAGTCGGCATAGAAAAATCGGTCAGCATGTTTTTTATAGAATCCATACCCTACCACATGTACACGGTACTTGCCATTTTCCTGACATTTTTGGTCGCTTTCTCGGGTAAATGGTTTGGTTACAAATTAGATAATCAGCCCCTGCCCGATGTTTCGCAAAATGAAAAAAACCAAACCAGGGCTCGTTTATATCACGTTCTCGCGCCCATCCTTACTCTATTGGGATTTGCCATACTGGCCATGTTTGCAAGTGGATCATATATATTGATGCAAACCGATGAGCCTTTCACGCTGATCAACATTTTGGGGAATGCACCGTCTGTAGATATTTTGATCATCAGTACGGTTTTGGCGATTGCAACAAGTGTCTGGCTTACGTTTAAAGATAAATTGCTCAATAAGCAGCAAGCGGGCAAAGGTTTTTTGTCAGGAATTAAAGGAATGATTGGTGTGAGTCTTGTGATATTGCTGGCTACGGGCTTATCAGCCGTTTCAGAAACACTGGGAACCGGGGGCTACATAACCGGTTCGGTAGCAGATTATATTTCGCCCGAAATGCTACCCTTCCTTATTTTTGTCGTTGCTATGATTGTTACAGTTGCAACGGGATTTAGCTGGAGCTCAATGGCCATTGTCATGCCTATTGCATTTCAAATGGCCATGGCCAACGGATTGGGAGAAAGTTTACCGATTATATCTGCAGCCGTAATAACCGGTGCAGTAAGTGGTGAACACATGATTCCTTTCTCGGAAAAAGCTGTTATGAGCTCTGCTGCTACCAAGATAGCGCCTGTTTATCATGTAAAAACAATGTTTTTTCAAACCATAACAGCTTTTTCAGCAGCCGCAGCCGGGTATATACTTCTTGGACACAACTGGCCTTTATGGCTTTCGTATTCGTTGCCGGCAGTATTTATTTTATTGGTGCACTTCTTGTTTGCACGCCGTGGGAAACAAACAATTGCATAAAACAGACCTATATTAAAAACACTATTTAGCATTTTAACTCATTTTTCATCAATCCATCAGGATAGACAGAAAGTTGTATTATTTTTGCAATAATTTTTGATTGGTAAACCACAAAACAGATAAAAAAATGAAACGAACTATTTCAAACCTTACCGCACTATTAGTTTTGTCATTGGTGCTGATATCATCATGCGAAAACGATCTGAACAAGGTTGTACGAAGAGAACACAAAAACGGAGAACCCAAAACAGTTGTTTATTATGATGGTAAAGAAGAAGCCAAAGAGAACATGGTAAAACTAGAAATGTATTACGACAACGGCGAAAAAAAGACACTTATACGCTTTAAAAAAGGAGTAAAACACGGGCTTTCGGAATCGTGGCACAAGAATGGTGAAAAATGGAGCGAAACAAATTTCGTGGATGGAAAAAAACAGGGAGAATCATTTACCACTTTTCCAAACGGACAAATGCGGTACAAAGGTGCCTATAAAAACACACGCCGTGTAGGGACATGGGTTATGTACAATGAAAATGGCGACACATTAAAAGTAGAAAAATACGATAAGGACGGGAGAGTTCTGGATGTCGTTATGCACAACAAACAAAAATAAAACAACACAATGAGTACATTTCAAACGCAGGTAAATAGTGAGATTGGTGAATTACAGGGAGTAATTATTCATTCACCGGGAAAAGAGGTTGAAAACATGACACCGAAAAATGCTGAAAGGGCTTTGTATAGCGATATACTGAACCTGTCAGTTGCACAAAAAGAGTACGGACATTTTAAAAGTGCATTGAGCAAACATGCACCTGTATTTGAGATCAGAGACCTGCTGCAGGATGTGCTTGGTAACCAGCGTGTGAGGGAAACACTGATCGACCATATTTTTGAAAATGAAAACACCATGGCCAGCAAGCACATGATGCTGGGACTTTCAGACGAAGAGCTTGCACGCCAGTTGCTTGAAGGTGTTATTTTAATTAAAGATAACCTCACGAAGTATTTTAGCAAAGAGCGCTATGCACTCAGGCCGCTGCACAACTTTTTCTTCACCCGTGATGCCTCGATGGCAGTAAGAGACAAAGTATTAATAGGCCGCATGGCCAATCAGGTACGTGGCCGCGAGGCGCTCATTATGCAGTCCATTTTCGATTATCACCCCATGTTCCGTACGCAAACGATAAACCCGGTTCAAAACCCGAAATTCAACGATCAAATATCCATCGAGGGTGGAGATGTGCTTGTAGCGCGGGAAGACGTTCTGCTCATAGGCACAGGCTCACGTACCACATCACAAGGAATTGATTTCATACTTGAACAAATCGAAAGTAAAGACCAGGTAAGGCATATTGTGGTGCAGGAATTGCCCGAAAGCCCGGAGTCATTTATTCACCTCGATATGGTTTTTACATTCCTCGATAAAAACAAATGTATGGTGTTTGAGCCGGTAATAATGAAACCCAACCGTTACCAAACCGTTCACATTACTATTGATAAAGGAAAAGTTAAAATACAAAATGAAAAAAACATTATTGAGTGCCTGAACAATCTGGGTTTTGACCTCGAACCAATAAATTGCGGAGGAAACAGAGATCCATGGATACAGGAAAGAGAGCAATGGCATAGCGGCGCCAATTTTTTTGCACTTGCACCGGGCAAAATCATCGGTTATGGAAGGAATGTTTATACATTAGAGGAATTAGACAAGCACGGATTCGAAATATTGAGTGCTGAAGATGTAGGCAACGGTAAAGTTGACATTTCGCAATATGAAAAATACGTAGTTGCGGTAGAAGGCTCGGAATTACCGCGCGGAGGAGGAGGCGCCAGGTGCATGACCATGCCCTTTAGCCGCAAACCAGTTGAATGGTAGTCGCAAAACAAAAAAGAGAAAAACAACAAGTGGCACAAACATTACGTTGTTTTTCTTACATTTACGATCTTTATAGATTAAATAGTCAAACTCTGGCTAAAAAAAGATTTTACAATGCAAAGGCTCTTAATTGCCATACTTTTTCTCGTTAGTTGTTTTTCTGCTTCATTTGCACAAGAACAGCAAGACTCAACAAAAACAGATGAAGGCGGAGTTGTTGTAAGATCGAAAAAAGATACCATACCCGAGCCCGATACATTAATCTATTCGTGGAATTACCCCCGAAACAGTTTCGTTAAACTTTATGCAGAATTTGACACAACGCTAATGGCTGTTCAATTGCCGGAATCGTACAAACGCCAGTGGCCGGGCTACACATATTTAGGCAACCTGGGAACTGCAGTTCAAAGCACTTCTTTTTACCAGAGAAGGTCTATTGGAGTAAATTGGAAGATTAAGAATTTTTTTCCCTACATACGAATACACGAAAAACAGACATTTTACAACACGAAAGCACCATTTACCCAAATGCACTATGCCAGTGCCGGCGAAGACTGGGAGTATTTTACCTTTAAGCATACCCAAAATGCCAATAAAAACATCAATGTTGGAATTGCCTACGAGATTTTCAATTCCGAAGGATTTGTAATTTATCAAAATTCCAGGAACCGGAATTTTGGGTTTTGGACAGATGTGGAATACGAAAGATACCGCATGTATAGTTCCCTAAATTTCAATAATATTAATGTGCTTGAAAATGGCGGAATCAGGTCCGGGTACCTGCTTTTTGACACTACAATAAACTTAACGGAAATCAACACAAAACTAAGTGAAGCCAGAAATTTATATACCTACTTAAACGGTGCAATTGACCATCAGTATAGGCTTTTTAACTTATCAAACGACAGCACGAAGGTTAAAGGTGTCTGGTTGTCTCATCACTTTAGTTACGATAAAATCCAGCATCTCTACTCAGACATCGGTTCAGAATACACGTTGCCGGAAACAGGAGAAATCCATACACTTTACGCACATAATTATAATGGAACAAACACGAACGACACATCCGCTTTTTTAGACTACAATAACCGACTTGCATTAACTTATCAATCCGGAGGCAAAACCAGAATTAATTTTGGCCCTTTCATAGAACATCATCGTATTAAAAACAAAAACCAATACCGCGATACACTTTTTACATACAACAACGACACAGTTTATAGGAAATATTCAATTGGAGGTCTATTTACCTTAAAAAGGAAACAAAACTTTAATATCGACATACAGGGACAATACTATCCCTTTATCGGTTATAACCAGGGCAACTTCCAATTTGCAGCTACTTTAGTTAAATGGCAACCGCTCCCCTGGGATACCCTTTATATGCATTTAAGGCTCTTCCATGAAAAAAACACGCCCGATTTTCTTTTACAGGAATATTATTCAAACCATCTTAAATGGGACATTAGCCTGAAGCCTGTAAGTGAAAGAAAAGCAGAGCTAAACATCAGACTGCTCAGGGCAAGATTTAACCTGCGACTGACTGCAAATCACATTAATAACTACGTCTACTTCAATAAAAACATGATGGTTTCGCAATATGAGAAACCTATTATGGTTTATGGAGGCGAATTGAACCAAAAAATTACATTCCTAAAGGTAATGAACATCGACCTTACTGTTCTTGGACAGTATACAGCCTCAACCATTGTCGATATACCGGAGATTTCTACCAAAGGGAATTTATACTTCAAACGCCAGTTCAACTTTAAAAATACAGGAGGTAAAATTGATTTGTATTTGGGCGTTTCCGGTTGGTATTACACAAATTATTATGCCCCGGCATATTCACCGGCCATTGGCCAATTTTACATGCAACGAGAAGAACTTATCGGGAACTATCCGGTGGTTGATGCTTTTCTTGGTGCACGAATAAAAAGGTTTCTCATTTTCTTGCGGTACGAACATATCAACAGCGGTATGCGCGGAACCAGCTACTACTCTGCTTATGAATATCCGATGCGACCGCGCAACCTGCGCTTTGGGATAAGTTGGAATTTCTACAATTAATGCATGAAATAAAACTTCAATTCACTTGACATGACACTAAGCAAAGAAAGTGTAGAAATAATGGCCCAAAATAAAATACAGCAGCAATCCTATAATATCGTTTACAGTAGTTATAAACGGCCCGGTTGCCAGAGCAGGATCAATTTTCAGCCGATGAAGACCCAGGGGAACAAAAGTTCCAAACACTGAAGCAAAAATAATAACTGCCATAAGCGACACACTCACAGTAATTGTAAGCGGCATGGAGCTACTATCGATAAGATTGTAAAGAAGCAGAATAATGGCCAGCGCCAGACCGTTGAGCAGCGCTACACCAAGTTCTTTCATCAGCTTTTTAAAATTGGAATCAATTCCCATGGAGTTGCTTGCCAAACCTTGCACAACAATGGCACTGGACTGGATGCCCACGTTTCCGCCCATTGCCGCTATGAGTGGTATAAAAAAGGCCATTTCGGGATATAAAGCTAACTGGCCTTCGTACAGTTCGATAACCCGGGCACCGAAAACACCGCCTATCATGCCAATCATAAGCCATGGCAAACGGGCGCGAAGCAATTCCCAAACACTGTCAGATGCTTCAACATCAGAAGAAATACCCGAAGCCATTTGATAGTCGCGTTCTGCTTCTTCCCGAATTACATCTACAACATCGTCGATGGTAATGCGCCCTTTGAGCCGCCCAATACCATCTACAACAGGTAAAGCTACAAGGTCATACTTATCCATGATGTTGGCAACTTCTTCTGCGGTGGCATCGACAGAAACAGAGATGACGTCTTTATCATAAACATCAGCGATGCTTTCGTCGCTGGTGAGCAATAATTTTTTGAGCGATAAGGTTCCCAGCAGTGTGCCGTCATTATCAATTACATAAACGAAGTAAATCTCATCAATATCTCTTGCCTGCTTGCGCATTTCGCGTAAACAAGTCGTTACCAGCCAATTAACATTCACAGTAATCAGCTCCTTAGCCATCAAACCACCGGCTGTATCTTCGTCGTAGTTGAGTAGGTCGGCAATGTCGCCGGCATGCTCACGGTCGGCAATGTTACT
The DNA here is from genome assembly GCA_964413185.1 of uncultured Bacteroidales bacterium. GTDB lineage: Bacteria > Bacteroidota > Bacteroidia > Bacteroidales > Salinivirgaceae > Salinivirga. The sequence goes on along the minus strand of CAYPSX010000069.1, from coordinate 10,150 downwards.
TAGAACATCGGTCTTAATATCATCGGGCAATTCGGCAATAATATCAGCCGCATCATCGGAGTCCATGCGGTCGATAAATTTACGTGCCAAAATTTCGCCCGGCACATTTTCGAGCAGGTGTTTACGGTCGTCTTCCTCCAGCTCAACAAGCACATCGGCAGCACGAACGGGCTCCAGCAGGATGAAGACAAAACGAGCCTCCTCCAGATTAAGCTCATCGTATACTTCCACGATATCGGCAGGGTGAAAATCCTGCAACATCGCAGCGGTAGCGCGCTTATCCTGGCTGGCAATGGCTTCCCTGAGGTTGTCGACAAATTCCCGTGTTAATTCAAAACTCATAAATTCGTCCTTTTAAGCCTGTTATTGTTTTATTAAATTACAAATATGCTCAAAATCTTCGGGTCGTAATTGTTCCGGACGCAATTTAAACATTTCATTCTCTTTTATTGTATCCGGCAGAACGGTTTTTAAACTATTTCGCAATACTTTTCTACGCTGATTAAATGCCATTTTCACTACCTGAAAAAACAACTTTTCGTCGCAACTAAGGTTTTCCTTGCTATTTCTGGTCAGCTTGATTACAGCTGACTTAACTTTTGGTGGTGGAAAAAAAGACCCGGGTTTTATGGTAAATAAATACTCAACATGATAAAATGCCTGCACCAAAACGCTTAAAATTCCATACGTTTTTGATCCGGGTGGCGATACAACCCGGTCTGCCACCTCTTTTTGAAACATCCCGACCAATTGTGGTACTCTGTTACGAAACTCCAGAACACGGAATAATATCTGGCTTGATATATTGTACGGAAAATTCCCCACGACACTAAAGCCATCTTGAAAATAATCGTCGAAATTAATTTTTAGGAAATCGCCTGAAATAATATCGTTTTTCAGCTCAGGGAAACGAACCGACAAATGATCGACCGATTCACTGTCAATTTCGATAACCTTAAGGCTGCTCTGAAAATTTTCCAACAGGAATTGCGTTAGTTTTCCTTCGCCGGGACCAATTTCAAGAACCGGCAACCCGTTCACGTCAACTGCCTCGGCGGTACGTTGAGCAATGCTGTCGTTCACAAGAAAATGCTGACCTAAATATTTTTTGGGTTGCACCATAATTCACTAATTTCTAATTGTCGGCTAAATCATGTGTAAAATTAGCAAATAGAAAGAGAAACACTTATTTTTATACACTAAAATATGCAGCATTTATGCGCCCGGAATTAAAAAAAAGGTTATTTCTGATATTTAAAGCCATAGTAATCATCTGTTCTTATGGTTACGTGGCTTATCGGCTCTATTTTGACGAACAACTTCGCAACACTCTGTTTAACGGCAATTTAGAAACACAAAATTATCTTTGGCTTATTCTGGCCATAGCCCTGATGCCACTGAATTGGGGAATTGAAACACTAAAATGGAAATATCTTTTACGGTTTACAGAACGGGTTTCGTTTATAAGTGCATTTGCCAGTGTTTTTGCAGGAATAAGTGTGGCTGTGTTTACGCCCAATCGCACTGGTGAATATTTCGGACGTATTTGGATATTACGGCAACGCAACAGGATTGCGGGCGTATCTTTGTCCATTGCCGGAAGTTTTGCTCAAACAGCCATAACTCTTTTTGCAGGAACAATAGCTGGTTGGTATTGGATTTCAGTCAATTATGAAAGCCAGCTAACATCACAGCAACAGGTTGTTTTTGCTACAATTATTGTAATTATTGGTGTTTTGTTCTACTTAAACATACCATTTGTAGCAAAAAAAGCTACTAAATATTGGAAGAATAAATATTTTTTACAATTTGTCGGCGGCTTACAAAAACTCAATCCTCGTATTCTTTCATCTGCACTTGCTATATCTGCTTTGCGTTATTTCACATTTACATTGCAATTTATTCTGTTACTCATATACTTCGATGCCGGCTTAACGCTTATTGAAGCTTCATTATCAATAGCATTGCTATATTCGGCCATGTTATTGATTCCCACAATTACAGTTGCTGAGCCCGGGATTAGGAGCAGCCTTTCACTGATTATTTTTGGTGTTTTTTCAACAAATGAAGCCGGAATCTTGTCAGCATCACTAACTTTGTGGCTTATTAACCTGGCTGCTCCGGCGCTCATAGGAGCGTTAGTGTTAGCAGCACAAAAACTCGATAAAAATGATTGATGTTTTGCTCATAATTCTGGCGGGAATCCTATTATTTGTAGGTTTGGCGGGGTGTATTTTACCCATCATCCCCGGCCCTCCCATTTCATTTGCAGGCCTTTTGGTGCTTCAGGCCACAGAAAAGGTTGATTTTAGCGGTAATTTTCTCACTATCATGTTTTTGCTGGCTGCGGTAGTTACAGTGCTTGATTATGTTATTCCGGTCTGGGGAACTAAAAAGTATGGCGGAACCCGGGCAGGTGTTATAGGCAGCACCATTGGCCTGATCATTGGACTTTTCGTATTCCCGCCTTTTGGAATCATTATCGGACCATTTGTAGGCGCCATTGTTGGAGAAATGATTAATAAAGATGATTTCAACAAAGCCGTAAAAAGCGGAATAGGTTCATTTATAGGTTTTCTCCTCGGTACAGGTATCAAATTAGTAGTTTCATCTGTAATGGTTTACTACTATTTTAAAGAGGTTTTTGCCTGATTTTTTTATTTATAAAAAACACAACTTTTTCACCTTTATATTGTTTCCAAACTCTTATACAATACATTTGCATTATTAAAACAGTAAAGCTAATTAACAATGAAGAACAAATTGATGGACCCGATAGGGAAGCTCATGGGGCTGCGATATAAATCGCACCCCTGGCACGGTGTAGATCCCGGCGAACAGGCACCGAAACTCATCACGGCATATATCGAAATGGTACCGACAGATACGGTAAAATATGAAGTGGATAAACCCAGTGGATATTTACGCATAGACCGCCCACAAAAATACAGCAACGTAATACCGGCTTTGTATGGATTTTTTCCGCAAACTTTTTGTGGTGAAAAAATTGGAGAATTTTGCTCCGAAAAAACAGAACGAAAAGGTATTAAAGGCGATGGCGACCCGCTCGATGTTTGCGTATTAACAGAACGATCTATTTCTCACGGCGATATTCTGGCACATGTTATTCCCATTGGCGGTTTCCGAATGCTTGACGGCAATATGGCCGATGACAAAATTATTGCTGTTCTGAGAAACGATGCCGGATACGGGCATTACACCAGCATCGATGAAGTTCCTCCCGCTGTTGTGGAGCGGCTGAAACATTATTTTTTAACCTATAAAGACATACCGGGAAAAGACCGCATATCGGAAATTACACATATTTATGGCGCTGAAGAGGCGTTCAAAGTAATTGAGCTTGCACTGGAAGATTACCGTCAGCGGTTCGAAAACCTTGAGATTGTGCTGGATCAGGTATAAAAACATGACTGGCAATTTGTTAAAAAATACTACTTTTGTAAATCATTGTATATATAACAAAGCAATAATGCTTTTTCATCTTTTTATGAAAAGTAAAGATAATTCAAGCCAAAGCAGATGAACCGATTTCGAACGCCTGAAATAATTCTAATTGTTTTATCCATTTTAGGGATTGTTTTGTTTTCTCAAATGGAATTTAGGCCCCAACAAAAAATCCCGCTGAAAAGCGATTCAATATCCACTGACATAAACCAGCACAAAGCCTTACAAAATGAGTTGGAAAAACAGTTACAAAAAAAGAATCGCTTCGGATTTAATGGATGTTTGCTTGTTGGGTGGGACAATCAAATTATTTATGAAGGCTACAAAGGTTATGCAGATTATGCAGACCGCGACAGCGTTTCGCCAACAACACGCTTCCAAATTGGTTCGGTAACCAAGCAATTTACCGCTGTTGCAATTTTGCAACTATATGCAAAAGGTAAATTAAACTTGCAAGACTCCATCTCTAAGTATTTCCCGGACATTCCATACCAGGGGTTTACAATACATCAATTACTTGTGCACCGAAGTGGCTTATCGAACTACATTTACTTTATCGACAAGCTTGTAGAAGACAAACAAATCACCTTTACAAACACCGAAGTTATTGAGCTTTGGAAGAAATACAAACCCATACCTTACTACCCACCCAACAGAAGGTTCGATTACAGCAATTCCGGCTACATGCTTCTTGCATCGGTCGTAGAAAAAGTTAGCGGAATGTCTTATCCCGAGTATCTTCAAAAACACATTTTTGAACCTTTAGGCATGAATGAGTCGTTTGTATTAATTGCAGGCAGAAACGGCACGCTCCCCAACCTGGCCGAAGGTTACAAATACCGCTGGAAAGTAGTAACAGAGCCTTACCTAAACGGAACTTACGGCGACAAAGGAATTTATGCAACGGCACGCGATATGTTTAAATGGGATCAGGGCTTATATTCAGGAAAAATATTGCCTGTAGATACTCTTGAACTGGCATTTAAACCCATGGGGAAACCAATTCATTATCAACATAACTATGGATATGGATGGCGAATGTTTAATTACAAAGATCAAAAAGTACTTTATCATGCCGGTTGGTGGCAGGGATTTAAAAGTTTGGTTATCAGAGTGCCGGAGCACAAGCTTACGATCATCGTTCTAAAAAACATGAAAACAGGAACTATGTTTGGCCGCCGTGAGTTATTGCGATTTATCCTCGACAATTACCTAAATGCCCCAAGGGAAGCATTCATAACTGATTTACCACAATTTCGCTTTTGCAAAAAGCCGGATCCGCTGACATAAATTCAGGCAAATGTAGTTCCGTTGTAGCCAAACTTATCGCGCGGTTCATCTGTAAATTCAATGTATACCCTATCGGGTGGCAAATCCAAATATTGTTGAACCAAATCGCAAATAGCAGCGGCTAGTTTTTTCGTATCGGGTAAACCAATACTTTTAAATTCAACAAATGCAGCCGCATCATCGGTTTCACCAAAATGCATTACCATTTCAGCCTGAATAGCTGTCATTATAAACTTATCGGGCTTCCCAAGCTCCTTAGCAACAAGCTTATGCATCGCTTTTATTGCAGTATTTTTCGTTTCTCCTGTTAATGTTTTACTGGTTGATATTTTGAAAAACGGCATAATTTAGATGTTTTATTTATGTTTCAAAAATATTTGGAAACCTTCATTAATCACGCATACGAGCCTTTTGGGTTTTCTCTTTTGTTGTGACTGATGATTTAGTATGATATAAATCCGTTAATACTTTTTCATGTGTATAAGGCGCTCGAAATGCCGGCTTAAAGTTTGAATTAAAATTCTTTACAGCATTCCTTATGGCAAAAAATGCTCCTATTCCATACAGAAACGGTGGTTCGCCCACGGCTTTCGATTTCAAAATGGCTAGTTCAGCACCTTCTGTTTCTAAAGCGTGAATATCTACCGTGGCGGGAACAGAATAGATATCGGGAATTTTATAGGTAGATAATGAATCGCTGGCCAATTTGCCATTGGGATGAAAAGCCAACTCTTCCATGGTCACCCAGCCCATGCCCTGCACCAAAGCGCCTTCGACCTGGCCAAAATCAAGCGTTGGGTTCATGCTTTTTCCGAAATCGTGCACAATTTGAACTTTATCAAACGCATAGGTTCCGCGGACACAATCGATGGTAACTTGCGTAATGGCCGTTCCATAAACATGATAGGCAAACGGATGGCCTTTTTCCTTGGTTTTGTCAAAGTTGATTTTGGGCGTAGCATAATGGCCATTTTCCGTGAGGCAAACACGCTTGAGGAAAGCCGCTTCAACCACCTCATCCCAGTGCACTTTGGTTTTTTCACCTTTGTGATACACATACTCATCTTTGATATCAATATCATCAACAGCACATTTCAGAGATTCGGCTGCCGATTTTTTTAGCCGGTTAATCAGCACTTTGCAAGCCAGTTGTGTTGCATGGCCGTTCAAATCGGCGCCGGTGCTCGCCGCCGTGGGCGATGTATTGGCTACACGTGTGGTGTTGGTCGATTCCACCTTGATTTTATCTGTACTGATTGACAAGATAGAAGCAGCGACCTGAATAATTTTTGTGTTTACGCCCTGTCCCATTTCAATGGCGCCCGTACTGATTCCAACGCTTCCATCCTGATAAATATGCACCAGCGAGCGCGCCTGATTCATGGGCGTTTTGGTAAAAGAGATACCAAAACAAACCGGCATAATGGAGACGCCGCGCTTTTTTTGAACGTTTTTCCGGTTAAACTCAGCGACTTCGTTTTCAATTTCAGTAAAATTATATTTTTTAACTGCCTCGTTATATGTAGCTCTGTTGTTTACATTTTCAGCAATTTGCCCGTATTGAAACTCCTGCCCGTCTTCAATAAAGTTGGCTTCCTGAATTTTATAAGCAGCAATCCCCAGCTCATCGGCAACTTGATTTATGGCCGATTCTATGGTAAACACGCCTTGTGGTGCGCCAAATCCACGAAAAGCGGTATTGGGCGGCAGGTTTGTTTTGCAACTGTGAACTGTTACGCTTGTATTTGGAATAAAATAACTATTGGTTGAGTGAAAAAGTGTGCGTTCCATAATAGCGGGCGACAAATCGGCGGCCGCACCACCATTTTGATACAAAGTTGTTTCGTAAGCGAGTATTTTCAAGTCTTTTGACAGACCAATTTTATAATCGGCGCTGTACGGATGGCGCTTACCGGTCATTTGCATATCGTCCATGCGGTCGAGCACAATTTTCACCGGTTTCTTCATCAAATACGCAGCAAGTGCCACCATGGTAGCAAAACCGCTGGCCTGATCTTCTTTTCCACCAAAAGCGCCTCCCAGGCGGGCTACATCGACTTCAATGCGGTGCATGGGCAAACCGAGAACGCGTGCTGCTGTTTTCTGCACGGCGGTTGGTCCCTGGGTTGAAGAATGAATTTTGATGCTTCCATTGTCCATTGGATAGGCATACGAACCCTGGGTTTCTATGTACAAATGCTCCTGTCCGCCAATATCGGCGCGACCTTCAAAAACGTGATCGCATACTTCCCAGGCTTCATCGACAGTTCCCATATGAAAACTCCGCGAACCAAAAAGCAATTCGCCTCGTTTGAAAGCTTCGCGCGGATCTGTAACAACTTCGTGTTCTTCTACATCAATTTTAATTTTTGCTTTTGCCTTGCGCGCAGTAAACGCATCTTTGGCCACAATAAGAGCGATGGGCTGGCCGTAAAAATGCAGCTCCTCGTCGGCAAACAAAGGTTCATCTTCTATGATACCGCCAATTTGGTTATCGCCGGTAATATCTTTGTGTGTAAGAATTTTAGACACACCGGGCGTACGTTCTGCTTCAGAAAAATCTATATTTATTATTTTGCCATGGCCAACCGGTGAACCAAAAACTACAGCATGCTGTGTATTTTTTTGAACTGGAATATCATCTAAATAAACAGATTTACCGGTTACATGTCCTATTGAATCAACATTCTTCATGTGGTATATTTTTTACAAGTCAAATGATTTGTCTGGTTTGTATTCATATTTAAATCACTTGATCTGGTTTATTTAAAAATTATCGGTAGTGGTTCGCAAACTACGCTGAGCTAATTTCACGATTTGTAATATAAAAAAATCCATTATATCGAAGATTTAACAGAGACAATTTAGCTCCGTTGACAGCTACAATGTTACAAGCAATTTATACAAACCCATCGATATCGGGCAGTATACTTTAATCTGTTTTTACCTTTTTTGATTGACCAAACCCATAACCACCAATAAATGCAATAATACCAATTACAATTTTAATTAAGAGGTCTTCTTTGGCTTGCAGGAAGATAATAAGAAATGCAATGAATGCTAATGCAACAAGTATCAAAACCAAATTATAGTTTCGCTCTCCTTTTCTTTCTTTCCGATCTCTAACATCTTGGCTGTCAGATTTCGTTATGAGTTGAGTGATATGTTCTGAAGTAATTTTTTCTGCAACAGGGTTATTCCTTCGCATAACTCCGGAAATCATTGTTTGCTTAATTATACTTGCAACTTTCCCTCTATCTTCTTCTGGTATAGCTTCCAAAATTTCATCGGAGAGCATGTCTTCTGTTTCAGGCCTATTTTCCTCGTTAGTTGAATCCTTATTCTGTTGATTATCTGATTTTTTATCCACCATTAGAATTTCAATATTTTAAATAAAGAATTATCAATTTCTTTCTCAATTTTATTTTCAATATAAAATTCGATAAATTGAGATAAGATTTCTACTAAGTTTTTTCTTTGTGATTCAGGAAGTTTACTTAGTGCTTTGGTAAGGATACGAATATCTTTATTAAATTCTTTATCTAATTCTTTCATTGAAAGATTCTGATAATAATTCAAATAATAATCCTGAATAAGGTTATCATTTAGATAATCGAATTTACTCTTCTTAGGAGAAGTTGATGTTTTATCCTTTTTTTCTAACATTTCCATATTAATTACAAATTTATTTAATTAAACGAAAAAGTCAATAGAAAAGTTATCTCGTTTCCTTAATAACTCATACTGATCGGCATAAATATCGCTATTCGACATCCTCAAAAAAAAGTCTAGCCTAACAATTCCTCTCCGGCAATTTTTTCGGGAAACATCTCCATAAAATGGCCGAACAAGAGTTGGCGCAGCAATAAACGCTTGTAATCGCCTGTTCCTCTAACATCGCTGATGGGCGAAATTTCTGATTGCAGCACCTCATTGGCTTTGTGAATAGTTGCTGAATTCACCTCTTTACCCACAAGGAACGTGCTGGTTTTTTCCAGAAATAATGGTATGGCTTTTACGCCACCAGCTGAAATGCTGCAATTCGTAATTTTGTTGTTTTTTACTTCAACTTTTATTGCAGATGTAACGCTGGCAATGTCGAGATGTGTGCGTTTGCTTACCTTTTCGTAATTGAACCTGAAGCCATTGGCAGGCACCTCAAAGCTAACACTATCGATGTACTCACCCTTTTTAATTGCTGTTTGTTTGTAATCTAAAAAGAACTCTTTTAGCGGCAGCGAGCGTTTTTTGTTTCCGTTATGAAGGGTTATTTGAGCATCCAAAGCCAGAAGAAATATCGTTAGATCTCCAATGGGCGATGCATTCATAATGTTTCCGGCCACTGTACCTGCGTTACGGATTGGTTCGGATGAAATCAGCTTGAAAAAGTCGCGGATTTTAGGTATTTGCTTTTTTATCAAGTCGTTTTGAGCAATATCATTGGCTGTGCAAGCTGAACCAATACGTATTGAATTTCCATCAGGTTCGATATTTTTCAGTTCTTTTTTTAAGTAGAACTGGTTTAGGCCTGACCCGGCTATTTTATCGTGCTGTTGCACCATAAGGTCTGTGCCACCGCCCATTACAACTTTGCAGGGGTCGTATTCAACAACTAAAGCATCTATTTTTTGCAGTTTTTCCGGAATCGACAAAAAGTAGCGGGGCAAATAATGCTGTTCGACCAACCATTTGACGGGTTCTTCCAGATTTTTATCACTGATAGCTTCTGTAATAGTTTGCGCAGCGCGTTCTATTGATTTGTAGCCGGTGCAACGACAAATATTTCCACTAACTGCGTCGATGGCGTGTTTTACATCCGGCTGATTGTGCGACATTGCATGTCCGGTAAACGACATAATAAAACCGGGCGTACAAAACCCGCATTGCGTTGCAGCATTATCTACCATGGCTTGTTGCACGGGCGATAACTTGTCCATATTGATACCTTCGAGGGTAACAATATGTTTTCCATGCGCATTGCCCAGTGGTGTAAGGCACGAAACAATGCTTTTATATTTTACCTGTCCGTTTTCGAGTGTACCTTCCAAAACGGTACAAGCTCCGCAATCGCCTTCGCGACAACCGATTTTTGTACCGGCAAGATCGGCATCGTCGCGTATAAAATCAAGCAAAGCCGTGCCTTCGGGCTTGTCTGTTTGTATCAGTTCGTTATTGAGTATAAATGAAATCATAAAACGAATTTAGCAAAAATGATTGAGTTATCTAATTTCAGTTGTTTTAGGAAAGCATTTTGATCGAAAAATGTTGTTTTCATGCTTTCTATCCTCTTTTTTCAGGAAATTATTCTACATAGTGTCCGTCAATAAACTCCATTTTCTGCGTTATTCTCACTCAAACTCGTATCATCCCGATGAATCGGGACTCAACGACTTTG
>CAYPSX010000068.1:1571-17033 GCA_964413185.1 uncultured Bacteroidales bacterium | reverse complement strand
ATTTTTTCGTATATTTTTCCATAAGCACATCGTTTTTTATCATAAAATCATGCTTCTATAAACAGATGCCATTTTAAAATGGACTGCAAGACCTTTATTAAAAGAGTCAATAGTGGAGGACCGTATTCTCAACGAAAACAGACGTCTATATTATATAAAGCTGCAAGCATGTCGTAACGGTTCCTCCAATTTCTTATAGATTATTATGACAATTTATTAATCTTAAACACCTTCCTTATGAGTTTTAATTTTATTAAAAAGGAAACGGAATAAATGGCATGTGTGCTGATTTGTGCGTTTATGCCGTAGTCTTTTTCATAAAAGATAAACTCATAATACTTTTGTTTGTGATTAATATAATTATTTAACTACTCCGATTACATAAGGTTGTTCGTTTAATAATACGAACATTATCCTAGCTAATAGTTTTTTTGCAATTCGGATAATTGCTTTATTTCCATCCATTTTTTGTTTCAGTTTTATATATTTAAGAGATAGTACGGGATCATGTTTTATTGAAGTCCAGGCACTTTCAATAATTGCAGACTTTAAATGCTTATTACCTCTTTTAGTAATATCTCCTATTCTGTCTTTTTCTCCTGATGAATTAGTTGATGGAATTAATCCTAAAAAGGCGCATAACTTATTTAAATTAGGAAATCTTTCAATATTATGAAGCTCTGTAAGTAACTTCATTGCTGTTATTGTTGAAATCCCAGGTATAGTTTTTAATAGGCTTACATGCTTTTTAAACCTTGGTAATTCTGAAAGGCTATTTACACTTTTTTTCAACCTTTTTACAGCCAATTCAGCATCTTGCCAATCTGTAACCAGCTCTTGGAATACCATGGTTCCATATTCTTCATTTAGAGTAATACCTGATAACCAAGAATAAAACGCTCTTGACCAATGTGTCCCGGAATTTTTAAATTGTTCTGGATATTTTATCCCATAAAATTCAAGGCTAGCTTTTATTTTATTTTTAGCACGAGTTCGTGCTTTTACTTTATCTTCATATAATCGCACAACAGACCTATACTCAAGCTCTTGATTGCTTGGGGTATATATGCCTTCAATATTGTTTGACATTAATGCCTTTGCCAATTTCCTGCAATCGTGGGTGTCATCTTTAAACTCTTTCTCTTTATGTGTTGTTGGAACGTCAGCAGGGTTAACTACTAAACACTTTACTCCTTGTTCTTTAATCGCATCATGTATCCAAAAACCACAGAATCCAGCTTCATAAACGCATCTAAAATCCGCTTCTGGATAATTTTTCTTCAGATACCGTATCAACTTTAAAGGATCTGGTTCTGCACTAAATACTTTAATATTTAATTCTTTATGAAAAATCGCCACTCTCCAATTTTTTTTGTGAGTATCAATTCCTATATAAAGGATTTCACCTTTGAAACTTAATTTTGTAATTTGTGTTCCCATAAGTTCCAGATTTAGTTTGTTATTAATTTGCAGTCATAATTTACTAAATTTTGTGGACTTATGGGTTTTACCTATACAAACATAGGGTCTCAATGTATCACGTTATGCTTGCCCTCAAAATGGTCATTTACGAAAGTAAAATCACATTTTTCGGGCTTCGCAGGCCTCGAATTCGAACTTTCTATACGAACTCTATGAAAAATATTGACTTTATGGACAGGCTCTAAAATAGTGTCCGTCATAAAAATATTTTACTTATCATTGTGGATTTTTGTAAGATGTCGTACTTTTAATTATTCAAAAAAAAAGCACTCACTATGAAAGTACTTGGAATAGATATTGGCGGTTCTGGAATTAAGGGAACTATTGTTGATACGGAAACCGGCCAGTTTCTCGAAGAACGCCATCGTATTCCCACCGAGCAACCGGCTACGATCGAAGTTTTTGCTGAGGCGGTAAAAGCGATTGTGGATCATTTTAATTACAAAGGCCTTGTCGGTTGCGGTTTTCCGGCAGTAGTTCAAAATGGCATCGTTCGAACAGCATCCAATATTGATGATTCCTGCATTGGTGTAAACATTGATAATGTGTTGAGCGAAACTACCGGATGCAAAGTGAAAGTATACAACGATGCCGATGCTGCAGGAGCTGGTGAGTTGCAGTATGGCTGCGTGAAAGGTTTTAAAGGTCTGGCCGTTTTCCTCACAATTGGTACGGGGATTGGTTCTGCTGTGATCAACAACGGCATATTGCTGCCAAATACCGAGTTTGGTCACCTGTATCTGGGAAATGGCATGAAAGCAGAAGATTACGCTTCCGATGCCGTTCGCAAAAAAGAAGAATTAAAACGAAAGGAGTGGGGAGAACGTTTCAATGTTGTTTTGCATCATATAGCAAAGCTGATTTATCCGGATTTGATTGTGCTTGGGGGCGGTTCGAGTAAAAAATTTCATAAATATGCTGATGAGCTCACTGTGGATGTGCCTGTAAAACCGGCTGAATTGCTTAACAATGCCGGGATTATTGGAGCGGCGTATTTAGTAAGTCAGGGACAATAACTATATTTTTTTGAGCATAAAAAAAAGGCTGCTTCAAAAAATGAGGCAGCCTTTAGTGTATTTATTTTGCATTTTATGCATCAATATTTGCATACTTGGCATGCGATTGAATAAATTCCCTGCGTGGCGGAACGTCATCTCCCATCAACATAGAGAAAATATGATCGGCATCGGCGGCATTTTCAATGGTCACCTGGCGCAGCATCCGTTGTTCCGGATCCATTGTGGTTTCCCAGAGTTGTTCGGCGTTCATTTCTCCCAAACCTTTGTAACGCTGAATGTGGATGTTTGCTTCTGAGCCATCGCCATACCTGTCGGCAAAAATTTGTCGTTGTTCTTCGTCCCACGCATATTCTACATTTTTACCTTTACGCAGCAAATAAAGTGGTGGCGTAGCAATATAAAGGTAGCCGCGTTTGATGAGTTCGTTCATGTACCTGAAAAAGAAGGTCATGATAAGCGTTGAAATATGGCTTCCGTCTACATCGGCATCGCACATGATAATTACCTTGTGGTAGCGTATTTTGGTGAGGTTTAGCTCTTTAACATCTTCATCGGTGCCGATAGTTATTCCGAGTGCTGTGAAAATATTTTTTATTTCTTCGTTTTCGAATACTTTGTGTTGCATTGCTTTTTCCACATTGAGAATTTTACCCCTGAGCGGCAAAATGGCCTGGAAATGGCGATCGCGGCCTGCTTTGGCTGTTCCGCCCGCGGAATCTCCCTCTACGAGGAATATTTCAGCTTTTTCCGGGTCGCGTGCAGAGCAATCAGCTAGTTTGCCGGGCAATCCGGCACCGGTCATGGCTGATTTGCGTTGTACCATTTCGCGGGCTTTGCGGGCTGCTTGTCGGGCTTGCGCGGCAACTACAACTTTGTTGACAATTATTTTGGCGTCTCTGGGGTTTTCTTCGAGGTAATTGGTCAGCATTTCGCTTACGGCCTGATCAACGCTCAGACTAACTTCTGAGTTCCCGAGTTTTGTTTTAGTTTGCCCTTCGAATTGTGGTTCGGCAACTTTAACGGAAACAACGGCTGTAAGACCTTCACGGAAATCATCGCCGGAAATTTCGAATTTCAGTTTTTCGAGCATGCCCGATTCTACAGCGTAATTCTTTAACGTACGCGTCAATCCCCTGCGAAATCCTGTAAGGTGCGTTCCTCCTTCAATGGTGTTAATGTTGTTCACATAAGAATGAATATTCTCATTGAACGAATTATTGTACTGCATAGCAACTTCAACGGGCACACCATTTTTTTCTGTTGAAATGTGTATTACATCCTGAATGATATGTTCTCTGGTGTTGTCGAGGAAATGTACAAATTCGGCCAAACCTTCATCTGAATAGAAGCTGGTAGATTTAATATTTCCGTCTTCGTCTGTTTCGCGTTCATCTATCAGTTTCAACTTAATTCCTGCGTTAAGAAACGCCAGTTCGCGCAATCTTGCAGCCAAAATTTCGTATTTGAATTCTGTTACCCTGAAAATACTGTCATCGGGCTTGAAGGTAATAATGGTACCTGACTTTTCGGTTGTACCAACAGGTTTAACGTCTTCCTGGGGTACACCAATTTTATATTCTTGTTCCCAAATTTCGCCTTCGCGGTGTATTTCAGCTTTTAGGGTTGATGAAAGTGCATTCACACATGAAACACCAACACCGTGCAAACCACCTGAAACTTTGTACGATTCTTTATTGAATTTTCCTCCGGCGTGCAAAACAGTCATTACTACTTCCAGCGCCGACTTGTTTTCTTTTGTGTGTTTGGTAACGGGAATTCCCCTTCCATCATCACGTACTGTTATAGAGTTGTCTTTGTGAATTGTTACTTCAATAAAGCTGCAGAAACCTACAAGAGCTTCATCTATAGAGTTGTCTACAACCTCATAAACCAAATGGTGAAGACCTTTTTCACTAACATCGCCAATATACATTGCCGGGCGCATGCGTACAGCTTCTAATCCTTCAAGCACCTGAATGCTCTCCGCGGAATAGTCTTCTTGTCCCTTTTTAATTCTTTCCTGCTCAGTCATGGGTTATTATTTTAAATAAATTATTTCGCCTGTGTTTTAGCTGTTGAATTGTCCGTTTTGGATGGATTCTGTATGTTACAGCAAAAAGTATACAAATATACCGATTTAAAGCTGATTAATAGCTTTTTTCGTGTACTTTTAAGGGTATTTTATCAACAAGAAATCAACATTAAAATTTATAGGCGGCACCGACTTTAAACTGAAATCCTAAGAGTCTGTAATTGAGCCATTCATAGCGCTTTTGCCCCAGAAGGTTATTGAACTGGACAAATGCTGATAAGTAATGGTTGTAATGATATTCTGCCCCCACGTTGATATCGAAAATATCTTTTAGTTTTTGATCGCCATTTACAAGATCGTGGGCATATCTTTCTCCTTTATAAAACAGGTCTGAGGTGAGTACAATTTTATCTTTTAAATTATAGCGTACATGCGTGTTGATTTCATAAACGGGCATGTAATATGGGTTATCCAGCTTGTCAAGGGCGTATTGGTTGTAGGCAGCTTGTACGAGTATGTTAAAAACTTCTGATTTTTTCCAGCTCACTTCCGCCAACATGCGTAAATGCCGCATGTCGTCGTAAGTTACACCAAAATATTGAATTTCGTAGGCTGTATCGGTATCAGTATAAAAATACTGGTCTTTAATATCTTTCCAGGTTACATTAACATTGAACCCCAATCGTGAGCTGATGTTTCCTCGCAAACCTCCGCTGAGAATTTTTTGGTTGTTTGTAGGTTTTACGTAAAGTTGCGGATCAATGAAGTGGTTCTCATCTACAATTTTTTGGAAAGTATTTAGCTCGTAATTTCCTGAATATTCGAAGTATGGAACCATAATGAAGCTTACAATGTTGTAATGTAGTTTTACCGATGGGTAAAAGAAATAATCGGCTGTTTTTTGGTCGTATGTGGTGTTTACGCCTGCCTGTATGCGCCATTTTTTTCCGAAGGCACCAATCCAGGGGTTGAAGTCGACAAAAATATGCTCCAGCGTATCATTTAAACCCTGAGTTCCCAGGTAGTGAATTTTTCCTTGCGTGCCCAGAAACTGATGATTGAAGTAATAATCGAGGTCTGCCACAATATCGATTTTATCTTCTTTTACATTATTTCTGGCGTTTGTATGCCTGAACCGGCCATGAATTTTGTAATTCATGTGCGACGAATCCATATAGGATGATTTAATACCAATTTGCCCTATAAATCGGTTCACCGGCTGAGCTTCTGTGTCTTTTTTCTCGTATTCAGTGTTTTCTACATTGGCAACCGGGTTGTCGAGCGTACGGCCATAAAAATAGGTTTTACGGTTGCGGAAATCGGCAAGTGCATAAACAGTAGCATTTGGGAGCATCCGCTTTCCAAATGCTCCTCCCTGGTTTTGGCTATAGCCCGCAAATTGTTTGTTACCGTATTGATTTTCAATTTTTCCGTTTATTGAATTGTGTTCGAAATATGCGTTCCAGTGGTTTTCTGCGGAACGTAAACTGTGTACGCGTGCTTCAAAAAGCGGGCTCGTGTAATTGCCAAATCCGCCTTTAACATAGCCCCGGTCAAATATCGTGGGTACTTCGCCTTTGAGTCTTGCCGGTTTTATGCCTTCGGGCGTAAATGTTGCCTCGAAAGGAATGGGTGATATTTCATACTCAAAATTTACTTTGATAGATGTTGTATCATCGATAACTGGCATTTTCGATATTTTGTAAGCATCTTTTATTGCCGGTTCGTAGGGCCTCATTACATCTACTTTACTTTGGGAAAATGTATTTGCAATACTCATAAACATGAGTGCCGGAAGTATAAAAATGATGGTTTTATGTGTGCGTGGTGCGTTCATATCACAATGTTTTCTCTTGTTCAGTTATTTTTTACCGATTTTGAATTGTTGTGTCTGCATTGGGTGTTTTGTTCAAATTAAATTCAATATTGTCGGTGCTGTCGGGCTTGAATTTTTCGTCTTCTTTACGTTCAATTTTCATTAATTGTTCTTTTGCTTCTTTAATAATGCCGTCTTCTACAATGCTGTAATTGTCAATTATACTTTGCAAATAGGCTTTTGCCTGAAACGTTTTTTCGTCTTCCCGGTATATTTTTGCCAGTAATAAGAACGATTTTCCCAGCCAGTATTGGTGTGGTGTTCCTTTTTTAATGAAGTTTTGAACTTCGGCTTCGGCCAACGTTGTTTTTCCTTGTTCAAAAATTAGCCTGGCTACTTCATATCGCGCCCTGGCACCCAGTTTGGTTTGTGGGTTTTGGGCTACGAGCCGGTATTGTGTAATGGCTTCGTTTGTTTTGTCCATTTTTTCAAAAGCGCGGGCTTTTTCGAAGCGGGCTTCGCGTTCGAGCTCTTCGGGTACTTTATCTGTTATCAATACTTTAGATGCAGCGCTTTCAACTTTTTCGAAATCTTCCATTTCTTTGGCTGACCGCATTTTACCAACTCTTGCCTCTAAGAGCAACCGTTTGTTGGTGGCGAGGTTTTCGAGTTGGTCGTAGTATTCCCAGGCTTTAGCGGGTTTTGTGTTGTCGCGGTTTATGGTGGCCAGGTTGTATACGGCTGTTTCTTTGAATGTGTTTTGCGACTGGGCTATCACGTATTCATAATGAGGTACGGCTTTTTCATATTCTTTGTCGTTGAAATATGTTTGTGCCAGGTAAAAATGCGCTTTTAGGGCAAATTGTCCGTCGCCAAACCGGTTAAGGTACTCCTGGAATAGTTTTGTGCTGTGTTCGGTTTCGTTGTTCAGGAAAGCTTTTTCTGCCGATAAATAGAGTAATGAATCCTGCTCGTTTGAACTAATGTTGATGCTTTTGGATTTTGCATAGCTAAAGTATTCGTCTACTTTATTTTGGTCGAGGTATATGTTTTTAAGGGCAACAAGGGCTTCGGAGTACTCATCGCTGCCTTTGTAATTTTCTATTAGTGTTTTAAAATGGTTGGCTGCTTTTTCGTTTTCGCCAAGGTTGAAATACATAAGCCCTGCTTGCAGGTGGCTTCTTTTCAGGTAGTTACTGTTCGGGAATTTATCTATCAACTCTTCAAATTCCTGAATTCCTTTTTTGGGTTCATTGAGTTGCACATAAGCCCGGCCGGTTTCAAAAAGGGCATCATCGGCCAATAGTGAATTTGGGCGGCTTGTGAGTGGTTCAAGAATATCAATTTTGGCCTGGTAATTATGCAAAATTCCGGACGTAAAGCCTTGCTGGAAAATGGCATAGTCGTTATTTTTTACATTGATTTGCCTGGCTGTTTTATAGGCTACAACTGCCTGGTTATATTTTTTCTGGACAAAATAGCTGTCGCCAAGTCTGACAGCCGCATCGTAACGTACTTTGGTCTGGGCAGAGTCTGCATTATCAAGGTATTTCCGAAACCATACCGATGCTGCATTATAATCTTTTGTTTTGAAGTAGCAGTAGGCCAAATCGTAATTGCACTGGTTATAATAATCTGTACTGTATGCACCGGGTGTGGTCAAATAGGCTTTGTAAAAGCTGATGGCATTATCGAATTGCTTCAGCTTGAAATAACTGTCGGCTTTCCAGTATTTGGCCAAAGCCATAAACTGCGTGTTGTTTCCGCCTGAAGTGATCGATTTATCAAACATTTTAACGGCGTCTAAATACTCCAGATTGTTGTATAGTTCTATGCCACGGTAATAAGCAACTTTTTGAAGGGCACTTTTAATTTGCCGGTTTTTTTGGGTTATTTTTTCAATTGATTTCAACGCGGCTTTGTAGTTTTTGCCTGTCATGTAAACATCTACCAAATAGTTGTAAATGAGGTCGCTGCGGTCGGTGTTGTTGTATTGGTCCAAATAGCTGTGGAAAATACGAATGGTTTCATCAAAGGGTGCAAACGACAGTTCGTAGGTGAGTTTGGCATAGTTGAAAAGTGCATCTTCTTTAATTTTATCGTTGAACGACATGCGCGAGGCGCTTCCAAATGCCAGATGTGCATTTTTTTTGTCGCCGAGTTTCAGGTAACTGGCCGCCATGTGGTAATTGGCGTTTTGCGCTAAACTGTCGTGTTTGTTGGTTACCATACTGAAGTTTTCAGCGGCCTTTTTGTATTCTCCTGTTTTGTAGAGTGAGTATGCAAGTTGATAGAGATCGTAGCGTTTAAAATTGTCCGAAGCTTTTTTATATTCCTGCAAATATGTTTTGGCGCTGTCGTAATTTTCCTGCATAAACCAGGCATTGCCCAGCATTCGTTTCATTTCGGCCTGCCGTTTGGGCGTTACTTTTTCAATAATTTCCGGCACGTAAGATATAACTTTTTCATATTTTTTTTGAAGGAAGTAGATGTGCGCCATATAATAAGGAACGATAGGAGCGAAGGTAGGATCGTTTTTTAGTGCTTTAAAGCCTTTTAAGGCTGTTTCGTAGTTACCGCGTTTGTACTCAATGTGTGAGTAGTAATAAACTCCGGGGCCATAATAATCGCTTTCGGGAAAATCGAGCAGTTCGTAAAACAACTTGTTGGCTTTTTCTTCTTCTTCGAGCATGAGCCAGGCATAGCCTTGTTTGAAGTAGTATTCTGATCGCTCATCTTTTTCGAGCAGGTAACGTTGCACTTTGCCGAACCATTTTACCGAAGCTTCCCAATCTTCTTCGTCGTATTTGTATTGTCCCATAAAAAAGCTTGCCCGCTGAATACGGGGCGATTCCGGGTTTCTTTTAATGAAATTGACGATTCGGTATTCGGCATTGTTGTGGTCAAGTTCCAGGGCACAAACTGCTGCATAAAACTCAGCATCGGCAGAAATATCATTAAAGCCCACACGCTGGTGATGCTGGATTATTTCGTTAAATATCTCTATGGCAGATCCGTATAGTTCCTGTTCAAAAAGCTTGATCCCTTTCATGAGTTGTTGTTCTGCCGTAGGTTGCTCGTGCGGAACCTGTGCATAAGTTTTAGTGGATACCATGCACAGCGTTATATAAAATGCAATGAAAATGGTTCTTCGTATGATCATTTTTAATTGTTTTTGCTTGTTTGGGCAGCTTTATAGTGTTTATGTAATCTGCCTCAATACTTCCATTACTATCAACTTTGATTTTTAATACTTATTGCCAAACTGATATACAAGTTTTGCAAAATTAATCTGTAAAAATATTAAAAAGAAATGGTGGCTCCAATTCAATTTATGAACAGGTGTTAGCAAGATGGATTTATTTCTGCCGCTAAAATTTCAACCCCATTCTTATGGGGATTAAAAGCGATTGCTGGGTCATTAAAATGCCTGATTGCAAATAAATATCTAATTTTTCTGTCGCACTAAAGGCGGCGCCCAATCCAACTTCACCTAATGCACTTCCGGTACCATTTTCATATTGATTCCAAATGTGATTATACCCAACTTTAAAATTGACCAGTGGTTTTAATCTTGTTTCGAATGGTAAATACTGAAAATCAGTAAATACTGAAAACCCTTCAATTCCTTCAAAATTCAAATATCCTACACCGAGCCCGGCAAATAATTTGTTCCTAATTTCTATTCCGTTGATTAAATTAAAATCAATTCCATTTTCTCCATCAAGATTATATCCTTTCCAGTTCGGGCCGGGATCAACTTGTATTGTATTGTACCGATATTTCAAAAATCCTGTTTCAATTTTTCGTTGATAGTCTATTTGCGAATATCCAACAATTGCCGTTAATACAAATATAATGACCAGTTTTGTTTTTTTTAGGCTCATTTTTATGACTAGATTTTGATTTGTTTGAGATGACTGTTTAGACACTGCTATTCCCTTTTGCCGCATCTTTTTTCCTGTCAATAGCCTTTTTATCGCGATCTTTTTGATAGGCCAAAACAATTTGTTTCACAAGCCTGTGGCGTACGATATCTGTTTCGTCGAGGTACACCGTACTAACGCCATCAATTTCTTTCAGTAGTTTTATTCCGTGCAACAGTCCGCTCTCCATTCTGCCCGGCAGGTCAATTTGTGTTATGTCACCGGTTATAAGCATTTTGGAATGTTCGCCCATGCGGGTTAAAAACATTTTGAGCTGATTTATGGTGGTGTTTTGAGCTTCATCGAGAATCACAAAAGCATTGTCGAGGGTGCGTCCGCGCATAAATGCCAGCGGGGCAATGTGCACTGTGCCGTCTTCGAGGTACGATTCCAGTTTGCGTGCCGGCAGCATATCATTTAGCGCATCGTAAAGGGGTTGCAAATACGGATCGATTTTTTCTTTGAGGTCGCCCGGTAAAAAACCGAGGTTCTCACCGGCTTCAACAGCTGGCCGGCTTAAAATTATGCGTTTTACTTCTTTGTTTTTCAGTGCCTTTACTGCCATGGCTATGGCTGTGTAGGTTTTTCCGGAGCCGGCCGGGCCAATGGCGAAAACCAGATCGTTGGTTTGTATCTGTTGCACCATAACCCGCTGGTTTTTTGTGCGGGCTTTTATGGGTTTGCCATTCCGGCCAAAAACCAGCACATCGCCGGATGCTGGTTCTTCTCCCTTTGCCGGTTTGTATTCATTTACTAACCTGGAAATATCATCAACACTAAGTTTTCCATACTGATGAAAATGCTCGATAAAATCACGGAGTTTTTTTTCAAAATACACTATTTCTTCCTCTTCTCCCATCACCTTAATGACATCGCCTCTTGCTAAAATGCGCAGTTTGGGAAATAATTCGCGCATTGCATCCAGTTTTTTGTCGTTTACACCATAGAGGTCAATAAGTTCGATGTCTGTAATTTTAATTGATTTTTCTATCATATACGTTCATCCGTAATTATTATTAATTTTGAAGTTTTAATCCTGATTGTTCATCGGAATGCAAAAATAATTAAAATTTACCGGCAATCAGCAAAATATTGATTTTCCGTTTTATAAATCATGGCACAAAGCATCACATTTATAACAGATTGGCAGCAAGGCGATTATTATCTTGGCGCATTAAAAGGGAGCATTATAAGCCACTGCAACCCGGTTCCGCGCTTTGTGGATATCTCGCATAAAATAAGCCAGTACCAGTTTCAGGAAGCTGCTTTTGTGATGCGTAACAGTTATCATTTTTATCCAAAAGGTACCATTCATATTAATACGGTAAATAATCGTAGTGAAAATCCTGTTCCTTTCGTGGCTGCAGCTTTCAATAATCATTTTTTTATTTCACCCGATTCCGGTGTGCTGAATTTGCTGGTTCAGGATAATCCCCATGAGGTGGTTTTAATGGACGTGCCCGAAAACTATCTGCCAACATTTCCAGAGCTGAGTTATATCAGCAAAGGAATTTGCTATATTGTTCAAAATAAAGGAATTAAAGGCCTTGGAGAACCTTATAAGCTGAAAGAAACACGATATGTGCGTCCGCAATTTGAACAAAATCAAATTATCGGGAATATTTCTTATATTGACGGGTATGGGAATATTATCACCAATATTTCGCAAAAAAAGTTCGAAGAAGCAGCAAAAGGCAGAGGATTCTCTATCTTGCTAAAAGGAAAGCCGCACGGAATAGAACGCATTCACAGTGGTTATAATGAAACAGTTAATGAGCTAATTGCTGTTTTTAACAGTGCAGGATTGCTCGAAATTGCCCACATGAATTTCCCGGCCAACAAATCATTAGGATTACGAACAGGCGACAGAATTAAAATAACATTCAAATGATTACACGTATTACAAAATTCCAGATTACCCCGGAACAGCGTACTGCTTTTTCGGAATTTATGCATCAATTTAAAGATGAACTCATTTCTGTTGAAGGATGTCGGCACTTTGATGTGCTTCAGGATAAAAACGAAGACGATATGTTGTTTATGTTCATGATTTGGGAAGATGATGAGAAACTGGAAGAATTTCGAGCCTCAGATTTGAATAGACTCCTCACCAGGAAACTCGAAACATTTACTAAAAGTGAGCCGATTACATGGACCGTGGAAACAGTGTTTGACCCTGAGGAATTAAAACAACAAAAATCTTTATTTGACTAATGCAACAAGAAGGCAATAAAACTACGCTGGAGACTTTTAAAAAACTGCTCGACATTATGAACGACCTGCGCGATCAGTGCCCGTGGGATAAAGAGCAAACACTGGAAAGCCTCCGCAACCTTACCATTGAGGAAACTTACGAGCTTGCTGATGCAATTTTGGAGCGCGATGGCGAAGAAATAAAAAAAGAACTTGGCGATATCTTACTACACATCGTTTTCTATTCAAAAATTGGGGCAGAAAATGATTGGTTCAGTATAAATGAAGTAATGGAAGCGCTGAACAAAAAACTAATTTACCGGCATCCGCATATTTTTGGCGATACCGATGCCCAATCTGCAAAGCAGGTAGAGGAAAACTGGGAAGCCTTGAAGCTGAAAGAGAAGGGCAGAAAAAAGCAGGTACTTGAAGGCGTGCCCAAATCGCTGCCGGCCCTGGTAAAAGCAAACCGTATTCAGCAAAAAGTGCGCGGTGTAGGATTTGACTGGACTGAGCGCGAGCAGGTTTGGGACAAAGTAGATGAGGAACTCAACGAGGTAAAAGAAGAAATTGACCAAAAGAGTTCGCACGAAAAAATTGAGGCTGAATTTGGCGACCTGTTTTTTAGCCTGATCAATGCTGCGCGTTTGTACGGAATTGATCCTGAAACCGCACTGGAGCGTACCAACAAAAAGTTTATTAAACGCTTTAATTATCTCGAACAACAAACCATTCAAAAGGGAAAAAGCCTGCACAAAATGTCGCTTGAGGATATGGATGTGATTTGGGAAGAAGCAAAGAAGTTTGATTGATGCTTTAAAGGTCGTCCTGCCTTCGCTGAAGCTTTCGCAATCGCTTTGGCTTTAGTGAATGCGTTCGGCAAATCAATATTAGAGATTTTAATATAATGCTTGAGAGTAAATGAAAAGTATTTTTATAATTGGAATTTTTATTGTTTTTATAGCCGGGTGCGATGGCTCGCGGCAAAACAAGCAGAAGAAAGTTGATAGTTCCGTAACGGAAAATCAATTTGCCAAACATTTTAACCTTTCGAAAAAAGACGGGTACACGCTTATGGAAATTAAAAATCCGTGGGTCGATGCCCAGGGAATTCAGTATCAGTATGCTGTGATTCATGACAAGGACGCTATCATCCCGGACAATATCCAGGCTTTTCGGGAAAATCCTCAACGGGTTGCCGCCATATCTACCACACATATTGCTTTTATCGAGGAGCTTGATAAACTCGAACATGTAGTTGCTGTGTCTGATAAGCAATATGTTTATAGCTCGCGTTTTCACGAACTCGATAGTTTGAATGGAATAAGTGAAGTGGGTTTTGATACAAATCTGAACATCGAAAAACTGCTTCAACTCAAGGTTGAGCTGGTGTTTTTATATGGAATTTCCAATGAGATTGAACCGCTGAGGCGTAAATTGTTGAGAGCCGGCATTGTGCCTGTTATGATTGGCGAATATATGGAGCAACATCCGCTTGGTAAAGCCGAATGGATTAAGGTTTTTGGTACTGTGTTCGGGAAACAGAATTTGGCAGGCCAAATGTTCGATTCAATTGTCGGAGAATACACAATGCTGAAAGAAAAAACAGCAAAGCTGAAGGAGAAACCTGCGGTTTTTACAGGAATGCCCTGGAACGATACCTGGCACACGCCCGGAGGGAAAACCTATACTGCGCAACTTATTGCTGATGCCGGTGGGGAATATGTGTTTGCCGGCGATACCAACTCCATTAACTACCAATACGATACGGAGATTGTTTTTCAGCGTGCCGGAAAAGCCGATGTTTGGATAAATCCGGGCACTACACAATCGCTTGATGATATTGCCGGGAAAGACGAACGCCTGAAACTTTTTAAACCTTATGAGAACGCACGGGTTTACAATAATAATAAACGAAGCCTCAGGGGCGGCGGTTCGGATTATATGGAGTCGGGTGTGGTAAATCCGCACCTCATTCTCAAAGATTTGATTATGGTTTTTCATCCGGAATTGGTAGCCGACAGTAATTTTTATTATTACAAAAAACTTGAACAAAAATGAAGCAGGCGCACAAAATTATTATCATTTTTGCCATAGCTGTAGTATTGTTCATTGCAGATTTGCTGCTGGGTTCTGTTATTATTAAGCCTGTTGATTTCTGGAATTTATTGCAACAACAAAGCGACAACAAATTTTTGGAAACTATTCTTTTCAATTTTCGATTTCCGCGTGCGCTAACTGCTGTTGCCGCTGGTATGGCCTTGTCTGTGAGTGGTTTAATTATGCAAACTGTATTTCGCAACCCGCTTGCCGGGCCGTTTGTGCTGGGAATCAGCAGCGGAGCCAGTTTGGGCGTGGCACTTGTAATTATTGGTTTTCAGGCGTTTGGGTGGTTTAGTCGTTTTGCGGTACTTTCTAATTGGACAATTATAATTGCTGCCCTGTTGGGAAGCGGCATGCTGCTTTTATTACTTTTGCTGGTTTCTACGCGGGTAAAAGATATTATGACCATTCTTATATTGGGAATATTGTTTAGTAGCTCCGTTTCGGCACTTGTGAGTATTTTGCAATATTTTTCACCTGAAGGCGCCCTCAAATCTTATGTAATATGGACAATGGGTAATTTGGGAAATGTAACCGGTGCTCAGTTGCAAATTCTCTGGATGGCTGTGGGAGCAGGTGTTCTAATTGCTTTGCTCAATGGTAAGGGGTTGAATATTATGCTCCTGGGCGAACATTACGCACAAACAACCGGTGTAAATATTTTTGTATTCAGGCTCCTTGTATTTTTGGCTACCAGCTTGCTGGCCGGCAGTGTTACTGCTTTTTGCGGACCGATTGGTTTTATTGGTATTGCTGTGCCACATATGGTGCGACTGGTTTTTAAAACAACCAATCATTTTATTTTGATTCCCGGAACATTGCTCGCCGGAGCCGCTATCATGCTCTTGAGCGATATTTTTGCACATTTGCCCGGATCCGACAGAATCTTAC
>CAYPSX010000068.1:304-1471 GCA_964413185.1 uncultured Bacteroidales bacterium | reverse complement strand
ATCATGCTCTTGAGCGATATTTTTGCACATTTGCCCGGATCCGACAGAATCTTACCCATAAACAGCATTACAGCACTGTTGGGAATTCCCATTGTTGTGTGGATAATTTTTAGAAACCGTCATTTAAGCCAGGTTTTTTAAATGGTACATAACGAAGCACATATAAAACTGATTGATCTGACCGTAGGTTATCGCACCGGCCGGCACCGGCGAAGCGTGCTTCCGCATATTCAACTGGAAGCCCCTCGCGGAAGTTTAATCGCATTGGTTGGCGCCAACGGCAGCGGGAAAAGTACGCTTTTAAAAACTCTGGCCGGATTACAGCCTCCATTGAGCGGAGAAATTGAAATAGCCGGTAAGCTATTAGAAAGCTATGCACGCCCAGAGTTAGCCCGACGATTGAGTTTCGTTGGTACGCATCACGATATGCACGCCATGATGCGCGTACATCAGGTTGTGAGCTATGGCCGTTATCCGTACACCAATATTGTCGGACGCTTGCACGAGAAAGACAAAGAACAGATTCGCAAAGCGATGCACGATACCGGTATTTTTCATTTGCGCGATGCATTTGTCGGGGAAATTTCCGATGGAGAAAAACAACGCGTGCTTATTGCCCGCAGTCTGGCACAGGATACAGACATCATTATGCTCGATGAACCTACTGCATTTCTCGATGTGAAAAACAAATTTGAAGTTTTACACCTGTTGGGGCGCCTGGCACACGAAAAGCAGAAAATAATTTTATTCTCTTCCCACGATCTGCAAATTGTTTTAGGCACGGCTGACTTGCTCTGGTTCATCGACCAAAAAAAAATTATCCAGGGACTCCCGGAAGAGTTGGTTCTAAAAGGCACAATAAACGAACTGTTCCGCCACAGTGAAGTGTTTTTTGATGCAGATGAAAATGAATTCCGCATTGAACGCACGCACCGGTTTTGCATACATTTGATAGGAGAGGGAGCATTGTATAAATGGACGCAACGCGCACTCAACAGACTCAATATTAATGTAGATGAAAGATGTTCAACTCCAATTGTAACAATCACCCAAAATGGCGAAGAAATTTTTTGGGAAGTTGATTATGATGGTGGAAACCAACGCTTTTCTTCACTTGCAGAATTAATAGGATTTCTTTTTAAATTATAGCAATAAAAAAATTGACAC
>CAYPSX010000068.1:0-294 GCA_964413185.1 uncultured Bacteroidales bacterium | reverse complement strand
ATAAACCAAGTGAATTTTTTTTATAGAGTTAGTACATAATTAAACAATAAGGTTATCATAATTGTGATAGTATGATAAATCCCAGATGTTAAACTTAGCTAAATAAAAGTTAAAAAAAGCTCCATTACAACAGATATTCTTATTTTTGTTGAATTGGTTTAATTTTTGAAACTATCTGAATAAAAAATTATAATATGCGAATAAAATCAATATTGTTGCTTGTTTTTACCGGCTTGCTTTTGTTTTCTCAACCGGTAAAATCACAGTTGTTTGATGATGAGGTGTTTAAGTTTG
>CAYPSX010000067.1:0-17718 GCA_964413185.1 uncultured Bacteroidales bacterium | reverse complement strand
AAAAGCCACTGAATCGGGCTCTCTGAACAATCTCGGTTAATTTCTTGTTTGTATTTTTGACTGGTAGTAGTTGACCCACAAGGACTCGAACCTTGAATGGCTGTACCAAAAACAGCTGTGTTGCCAATTACACCATGGGTCAATTGTGTAATGTGGTTGCAAAAATATAGGAATTTTTTAATCGAGCAAAATCTTTTTTAAAAAAAGTGAAAAAAAAACTACTTTTGCAGTAAATTAATCCTTTTTTCATGTTTAATATAAAAACCTCAAACATTGCAGAAAAAATCCTGCCAACCACCACTTGGAGCTATCCCAATAAGCAACAGGAGATTTTTTTGACTTTTGATGATGGTCCGGTTCCAGACACCACACCCTGGCTGTTAGATTTGCTTGATGAATATAAAGCCAAAGCTACTTTTTTTCTCATCGGAAAAAATGCAGAGAAAAATCCCGAATTGTATCAAAAAATTATTGATAACGGACATGCCGTTGGAAACCACACTTATAGCCATGTTAGCGGGTGGAAATTAGGTTTCAAAAAGTATATTGAGGATATAAACTTAGCATCGAAAATTTTAGACACAAAACTTTTCAGGCCGCCTTATGGTAAAATAACCCCTATGCAACTTAATTATTTAAAAAAGCATTACAACATTGTATTTTGGGATGTACTATCATACGACTTCAATCCAAAAATATCCGGCGAAAAATGCCTAATCAATGTACTTTCAAAATATAAAGATGGTTCTATCATTGTTTTTCACGATTCAGTAAAAGCATTTAAAAATGTTCAATATACATTACCACGGGTACTCGATCATTTCAAAAATTTGAATTATAAGTTTGGTACAATAAAATGATTTATTAATTTTGCATCGCTCAACCAAACGGGGAATTAGCTCAGTTGGTTCCGATTTTTAAAAAAGCTTTGCTTTTTGATAAAAATCGAGAATCCTCGAAACAAAGCAAAATTGAAAATTTTGATTGTTTCGGGACTAGAGCGCGCCAAACACAAGAGGGGAATTAGCTCAGTTGGCTAGAGCGCTTGACTGGCAGTCAAGAGGTCAGGAGTTCGACTCTCCTATTCTCCACAGAGCCTCGCAGATTTACTGCGAGGTTTTTTTATGCATTTTTTTCGGAGACGGGAGCTAGAGCGTCCCGATGCAATCGGGAAGGTCAGGGATCAGTTTAAAAATTTGTGGACTTCTAGTTTTTGTGTTTTTTTCAACAGAACGCGGATTAAGCGGATTGATTAATTGAAATAAAGTGCTGCCTCGTATGTAGACTTTTTGATCTGCAATTCATTAATCTGGGAGTCTAAAATCAATATCGTTGATACGCGGATTTTCACTGATTGGTTCGTACTAATTTTTTTCATTGTAATTATGTATAGTGGTTATTGAATTTCGATAGATTAAAATTGGGCTGCTACGTTATCCGTTTACTATCCGCTTATCGAAGATATTTAAAAGTATAGAAAGCTCTGTAGCCTACAGCCAATGAGTTGTGTTCTTATTTTCTTCAAAAAAACTATCAGCAAAATCAGCGTTCTATTATTTTTTCAGGAGTTTGTTATTGCAGTTATAAAAAAATAGCCTAAACTTTATTTTACCAAATACTTTGCGAAATATTACGCAAAAACAGTTTGTATATTAATCCACAACTTTTTCAATTGACCCAAGGTCAGCGGCTCCGCTATTCATCGGGATGATACGAGATTGAGCGAGCAATCCTCAATAAGGAGTCCACGCAGAATTTCTCAGTCTGACATTAATTCCCCCCTGTTTTTTAAATTCGACTTTTTAATCATTTTCATCCCATACCACAGATATACACCAGAGGCAATAAAGACCAATAAACTTAGCCCGGCAATGGAAGTAAACAACAGTTTTATAATATTGCCGGTTCCCAGTAATTTGTCAAATATAGATCCATCATGAATATTTTCGATTAAATCTGACCAACGATACGATACTTGTAATACTTTGCCGGTAGCTCCCTCAACTTGCACTTCCCAATAACCGCCCTTAAAAGTGAATTTAGCAATACCTTTATCTGGTCGAACATCAATTCGATCTGTATCTATCGGCAATTCAGGCTGCGTATACTGTAAGAATGCGGTTTTAGCGTTATTCTCCAGGGAATCGAGTGACAACCATTTCGAGAAGGCAACCACTTTTCCTTTTTTTGTCTCAGGTAAAATCAGTCCATTGCTGTTTTTCTTCCAACCCAGTAAAATACCGCTTATCGATATAATCAAAAGAAGGATAAACAGGTTTATAGCCGAAATTCTATGAATTTTTCGTGTTTTTCTTAAAATCGAAGCAAGTTTGGCTTTATTCATGTTTAAGAATTAAAAATTTAGGTTGAAAACCACAAATATGGAATATTTTGTGTGTAAAATGATATGTTTTTTTAATTTTGCACGAATTTTCTTATTGAAAATTGACCCGGATTCCGGGAAATGCCACTTAAAAATTATGGTATATTAAATGAATTCAGGGTCTTTGCAACAGAGGAAGGAAGGTTTTATGAGAGAGATTCAAGAAGAAAATGGATTGTTTTCAATTAGTTTGGCCGGGTTGTCAACCGGGACACATACGTTTGCCTTTGATATAGACCAAAAACTGATTGAGCTTTTCGAAAATGAAGAAATTCACGGCGCTAAATTAAAAGCAGAGGTTTCACTAATTATGCGGCCAAACGTAACAGAAACACTAATAAACATTACCGGGAAAGTTGTTTTAATGTGCGATAGGTGTCTGGGTTTGTTTGATTATCAACTTAACCTTGACGAAACCGCCATCGTAAAACAAATAGACAAAATGCCGGATAATGAAATAAACATCATTATCTTTGACCCGGCCAAAGGCAGAATTAAATTGGATCAATATTTTTATGATATGATCATGACTTCACTGCCTATGCAGCGGACCCATGAACAAGAGAAAGATTGCGATCCGAAGATGTTAAAACGAATAGAAGAAGAAGAAGAAAATCATTCAGACGGTATTGATCCGCGCTGGAATGATTTGAAAAATTTAATTTAAATCAATAAACAATGGCACATCCAAAGAGTAGAATTTCGAAGCAGAGAAAGCGTAAAAGAAGAACACATTACAAGGCAACAACGCCACAACTTAGTGTTTGTCAAAATTGCGGAGCCACTACAGAATACCACAGAGTATGTCCCGAATGTGGATATTACCGTGGTCGTCAGGCTATTGAAAAAGAAATTAGTTTATAGTTTTTTTCAGAGTACCGCTAAAACAAACTTGAGTGAAAATAGGTATTGATATAATGGGAGGCGATCATGCACCTAACCGTACATTGTTAGGTGCAGAAAAAGCCTCAAAAGAACTGGATACATCAACCGAAATTGTATTATTCGGTGATAAAGATGTAATTATTTCGGCCTGTGAACAGTTGGAAATTGATTACAATCGATATACCATTGTTCATGCACCATCATTAATTGATATGCATGACCATCCTGCAAAATCTTTTCAGGAAAAGCAGGACAGTAGCATTGTAACCGGATTTAAAATGTTGGCAGCAGGTGAAATTGATGGTTTTGCCAGTGCCGGAAATACCGGGGCCATGCTCGTTGGCTCAATGACAATGATTAAAACTATCCCGGGAATTGAAAGACCCGCAATATCATCACCATTGCCACGAATCGACGACAATGATGGTTTATTGCTCGATGTGGGAATATACCCGGATACAAAACCAGAGAACCTATATCAATACGGACTGCTCGGGGCAATGTACGCCCGGGGCGTTAGTCATAAAAAAGACCCGGAAGTAGGGCTTCTAAATATTGGAGCTGAACCCGGAAAAGGATCTATCCTGGCTAAAGCAGCGCATCAACTAATGAAAGACACATCGCAATATAATTTTATCGGAAACATGGAAGGTTCCGATCTTTTCCGCATGGGCACTGCCGATGTTATTGTATGTGATGGATTTACCGGGAATGTAGTTTTGAAACAAGCAGAATCCTTTTACAAGCTGATGAAAAAACGTAATATTGATGATGCTTTTTTCAATCGGTTCAATTTTGATCAATATGGGGGTACACCTATACTGGGCATTAATAAACCTGTCATTATTGGCCATGGCGTATCCAAAGAAATGGCAATCAAAAACATGATCCTTCACACACGTGATGTAATCATGGCCAATATAAGTCAAAAAATTAAAGAGTTTAGTCATGAGTAAAGTAAGAGCAACAATTACAGGTGTAGCAGGCTATGTGCCCGATTATGTCCTGACCAACGATGAATTGGCTCAAATGGTTGATACTTCCGATGAGTGGATCATGACCCGAATCGGAATTAAGGAACGTCATATTTTAAAAGAAGAAGGCAAAGGTTCATCTGATTTGGGTGCTGAAGCTGTAAAAAGCTTACTTGAAAAAACAAATACTAAACCCGACGAAATTGAATTGCTTATAACGGCAACCGTAACTCCGGATATGCAGTTTCCGGCAACAGCAAATATTATTAGCGATAAAGTGGGTATCAAAAACGCATTTAGTTTCGATATGAATGCCGGCTGTTCCGGGTTTTTATATGCACTCGAAACAGCGTCAAATTATATTCAAAACGGAAGATACAAAAAAGTTGTCGTTGTGGGTGCCGAAGTTATGTCTTCAATTGTTGATTATCAAGACCGTTCCACTTCGCCAATATTTGGAGATGGAGCCGGTGCGGTGTTACTTGAACCTACAACTGATAATAGTATTGGAATAATGGACTCCAAGCTGCAAAGTGACGGAGTTGGGCGAGTTCATCTGCATCAAAAAGCCGGTGGATCTGTTAAACCCGCTTCCCATGAAACAATTGATGCTCGCGAACATTATATTTATCAGGAAGGACAACCTGTATTCAAATGGGCCGTTTCCAAAATGGCCGATGTTTCAATAGAAATGATGGAGCGTAACGGTAT
Source organism: uncultured Bacteroidales bacterium (assembly GCA_964413185.1). Classification (GTDB taxonomy): domain Bacteria; phylum Bacteroidota; class Bacteroidia; order Bacteroidales; family Salinivirgaceae; genus Salinivirga. The sequence goes on along the minus strand of CAYPSX010000067.1, from coordinate 12,765 downwards.
TACACCTGACCAACTCGATTGGTTAGTTCCACATCAGGCCAATATGCGAATTATTGAAGCCACGGCTAAACGAATGGGAATTAAAAGAGAACAGGTTATGATCAATATTCAGCGTTATGGAAACACAACCGCTGCAACTCTGCCTCTTTGCCTTTGGGAGTGGGAATCAAAATTAAAAAAAGGAGACAATTTGATTTTGGCAACTTTTGGAGCCGGTTTTACATGGGGTTCCATGTATTTAAAATGGGGTTATAACGGATAATAATTACGAAACACAAATCTTATGTCAAAGACAACACACCAACCATCCTCAGCAGTAAATACAATATGTGAAGGAACACAAATTGTTGGGGATATAAGAACAAACGGAGAAATTCGTATTGATGGCCAACTGGAAGGAAACCTTGATGCTAAAGGAAAAGTCGTTATTGGACCAACCGGAGGTGTAAAAGGTCAAATTTCCTGCAAAAACTGTGATGTACAAGGAAAAATTGAAGGGAAAATCGAGGTCGGCCAACTTCTTTCATTAAAAAACAGTTCAAAAATTACCGGAGACATTATAACACACCAACTTGGCATTGAACCAGGTGCCAGATTCGATGGAAACTGTAAAATGAATGGAGAACCACAATCAACAGACATCCCCAAAAAGAAATAAACCTAAAAGAGACCCGGACGAATCCAACCTGATGATTTATAGTCGGTATTCCGGAATGGCTTTTCAAACCGGTATCGTAATTGCTCTTTTTACATGGGGAGGGTACGAACTGGATGAATGGCTGGATTGGGATACAACATTTCCGGTTTTTCTTGCCATAGGTCTGTTAGCTGGTTTGTTTTTAGGCATATACCTATCCATAAAAGATTTTATAAAGAAAAAATAGCCGGAGTTCCCGGCTTTTTTAATTTTTCGAAAATTTTAAATTCATATTCGTATGAGAGTTGTAATCCAACGAGTTTCGCAAGCCAGTGTCGAAGTACAAAAACAAATTACCGGCGAAATCAGTCAAGGTTTAATGCTGCTTGTAGGTATAGAAAATGATGATGAAGAGCAAGATGCAGTGTGGCTAACCAACAAATTATGTCAACTCCGCATTTTTGACGATTCACACGGAGTAATGAATTTATCTTTAGAAGATATCAATGGAGAAATATTGGCAATAAGTCAGTTTACACTTCATGCCAAAACGAAAAAAGGAAACAGGCCTTCCTATATTACTGCTGCACGGCCCGAAAAAGCTGAACCACTCTTTAACTTTTTTGTTGATAAATTGTCTGAACGACTGGAAAAAAACGTTCCTACCGGAAAATTTGGTGAACACATGAACGTAAGCCTGACAAATGACGGCCCCATGACAATTATTATCGACACAAAGAATAAAGAGTAATGAGCAAAAAAGCATGTAAGGATAAAAAAGTACAAGCAAAAAATACCAGAGCAAAATTTGTTTGCGAAAAGTGTAATTTGTACTCAAAAAAGAAAAAGCACCTATGCAAACCCCAAAAGATGGCCGGCTAACGTTGCCGGAACTACAAAAGAAGGTAGATGAGTGGATCCAAATAGTTGGCGTTCGTTATTTCAACGAATTAACTAACTTTGCCTTGCTCACCGAAGAAGTGGGGGAGTTGGGGCGCATAATAGCCCGGAAATTCGGAGAACAATCTTTTAAAAACGGTGAAACAGAAAATTTGGAAGAGGAGATGGCCGACATCCTTTTTGTATTGGTTTGTCTGGCCAACCAAACAGGTGTAAATTTAGAAACCGCCATGGCCAACTCATTGGAAAAGAAAACTAAAAGAGACGCTACACGACACAAAAATAATCCCAAATTGAAATAGAAACTTTAACTGATAAACATACATACCATGAATTTATTAGAACAATATGATCTTTCCGTAGATCAAAGCACAATGAAAAGTGACATTGTACAAATTAAAGATGCTGCACAAAAAGCAGAGGATAGTAGCTTGTACGCCAAAATGTTAAACCTTATTGATTTAACCACTTTAACGGAACTCGATAATGAAATAAAAATTATCGATATGTGCAATAAAGTAAATGCATTTGAAGAAAATTTTTCTGACCTTCCAAATGTAGCAGCAATATGTGTTTATCCATCTATGGTCAAATATGTAAAAAAGCATTTAAAAGAAAAAAATATTAACATAGCCTCTGTTGGTGGGGGCTTCCCAGCCAGTCAGACTTTTATCGAAATAAAAACAGAAGAGTGCAAAAGAGCGGTTGAAGCCGGTGCCGATGAGATAGATATTGTAATTCCGGTTGGCGAATTTTTAGCCGGTAAAGAAGAGCTTGTTTATCAGGAAACTAAAGCAATAAAAGAGGCTATAGGAGATGCGCACCTTAAAGTTATTATCGAGTCAGGAGATTTGACTCCAAATCAAATTAGACGGACGTCGCTGTTAGCCATGGAGGCAGGCGCCGACTTTATTAAAACTTCAACAGGGAAAGTCGATGTGTCTGCAACACACGAAGCTATGCATATTATGTGTACAGCCATTAAAGATTATTACGATAAAACCGGTCGCATGGTCGGAATAAAACCCGCCGGAGGTATTCGCGAAGCTGAAGATGCGCTTGTTTATTACCATATTGTTGGAAGCATTCTTGGCGATAAGTGGCTCAATAATAAATGGTTCAGGTTTGGCGCTTCAAGCTTAGCTAACAGTTTACTTCAGGTTATGCGTGAAGATGATAAGTTGAAATATTTCTAAGAAAAATATCACTTAAAATAAAGGAAAGGCTATCTGGTTCAGGGTAGCTTTTTTATTTTGCAGAAGCTTTTCGTTTCCCGGGCGGCCTGAATTTAATACCATTTCGTTTCCATTTATCGAACTGCTTACGCATTTGCAGCTCATAAAACTGGTAAACCAAACTAGAAAGCGCAATAACCGCAATCCAATAAAAGCCCCACATCCACCAGGCATTCGACTCGTTGAAATTAAACCATTTTGAGAATGCTACGGAAATTAGCAAATTAGTTAAATAAATAGCAAAAGAAATTAGGCTTATCCATGTTACCGGTCTGGCTAACAATGCTGGTGCTTTTCTTAACTGCATGAATGCTGGAATTACAAGAGCATAAGTTATTGGACTGGTAAACGGATAAAAAACGTCGCGAAACCAGGTGCCCGGGCCAAGTCCCGAAAAAACTTTAAATGAAAACAGGGCTGTTGCAATAATCAACCCCGGAATCACCAAATTTTTAAAGTATTGCGGAAAATAGAAGCGCAACCACGCAATGAGCAGTCCATAAAAAGGACTGTCGAAGCGTGTTGGCAGAAACTTCCTGATTTTTACATCCCACCAGAAATAGTCCAGACCGCCATCAAAATGTATCGCAATGCGGAATCCGAAAGAGATTATGGCAACTATTACCACCAGTAATGGAATGGCTCTTTTTATCTGCTCCGGCCGGCTGAATTTTTTCGATAGCCAAATCATGGAAAGCGTTAATACAACATAGAACCATACGGTAATGGGCAAACTCCACGATTCCCAGAAAAATCCCATGTGCGGAACAAAAACATTTTGAATGAAAAGGGCACATGCAATATATCGCTCCACAAGTAAATTTTCAGGGTTCAGGTATAGGTAGAAAAAAATATTGATAATCAGGAACAAATAATACATGGGTAATAACCTGACGGCTGCATGTTTCAGGAATTTTTTCCCAAATTCAGATTTTACACCGTTTTCATTATTGATCTGCTGTATAAATCGGGTTCCAATTAGATAGCCGCTTAGTACGAAAAAAATATCAACACCTCTGGGTAATGATACATTTAGCAGAACCGAATCAACCGGTGTGAGAAAATGCCGGCTATGCCCGAAAACAATGAAAAGAATAGCAAGGGCACGAATCAAATCAAGACCAAAATGGCGCTCTTTTGCCTTCATCCGTTTACAATTTTGTCGCAAGGTAGAAAAAAATGGTTATCAGCATAAAAGAATAAACCTTAGTTTTTAGACCCGACATATTGATAGAAGGGAAGAATACGTTATTTTTGGCACTATAATCAAATTTTATCATGACTGCGATTTTAATTATAGGCATTTTTGAAGCCATTTTTTTAGCCGGACTTTTAATTACAAAACGGCGAAAATCAACATCCGATTTTATTTTATTTTCGTTGCTTTTAGTTATCGCATTTACCATAACCGCCTCTTATATTGAGCAATATAATCAGGCTCATCATTTTCCCTATCCTTTTTTTATTCATGTTTCGGTGCCCTTTATTTTTCTGCACGGCCCGCTGCTTTGGTTTTATATCAAGTCTTTTACAACCCCAAAATTTCCATTTAAACCCATCTATTTAATTCACTTTATTCCCTTTGTTTTGGCTTTGACCACAATCAGTTTTTCAACTTATTCGTTACCCGAACAAGAGCGAATTGCCCAAATGCAAACGGAAAGCTTTAAAAATGAACCTGCATATTTGGGTTTGGTTACCGGCATAGCTCTTTTTACGCAGGGTTATTTTATTTGGGGACTATTTTTAATCAGAACATACCGGAAGCGAATTAAAAATTATTTTTCCAGAGTTGAAAACATCGACCTGGCGTGGCTCAAGTTTATTTTAGTTACAGCAATTGTGGCTTATGCAATTAATAGCGGACTTTATTTGTCCGATTATTTTTACGATCTGTTTAATTATAAGGTGATGCAGTTATCGTCATTTATTGTCGGTTCTTTGTTTATTCTGTTTTTGGGGTTTTATGGTCTGCGACAAACAAATGTTTTCCGGACGGGTTCCAACGAAAATTTTCTCCCCCAAAATCAAATCAATACCAGCGAATATGTTAAATTGGAAACCGAAGATGAACGTTTCATCCAGCAATTACTCGATTATTTTCAAAAAGAGAAACCCTATCTGCAACCCGATATTACCCTGACCGAGTTAAGCCGCCAACTCGATGTATTGCCCGAGTACTTATCCAAAATCCTGAATAAACATTTGCACCAGCGCTTTTTCGACTTTATCAATCAATTCCGTGTAGAAGAATTTAAAAATGCCTGCCGCAATCCCGAAAATAGAAAATTGTCCATCATTGGAATGGCGTACGACTGTGGATTTAACTCCAAAGCAACTTTCAACCGTGTTTTTAAAAATATGACCGGAACTACACCGGGCAACTATCTTAAAGCTGTAAATTAACAAATTGTTGTAAGCAGCATAAAAAGAGATTTCTATGAATGGTCTCAAAAAAGTGAGACGCTTTTTCCAGGCTATTCCCGCAAAGTGAGACTTCAAAATCCTGTCCTGAGACCATAATTTTTTGGTATTCATTTTTATTTGCAATGAACATCAAAGCAAATAATTATGATCAAAAAGGAAATTGTATTGGCGGGTTTACTCTTATTAGCAGGATGTGCGCCCGTAAAAGAAAGTCAAAAAGAACCCTGGAAACCATCGTATCGAGTGCAGGCAGGTATCAATAAAGGTGGAATTACCGAAAACACCGATTTTTCGGAAATGGAAAATACCGAAGTCGATGCTTTCTCCGGTGCAACATCACTGGGTGTACATGCCGGAGGACGTGTTCAACTGCCTGTGCGCAGGAATAGCTTTGAAGCTGGCCTCGATTTCTCGCATAATAAGCAACAATTTACTTTTAGTGATACATCATTAAATTATCAAGGACAACGAGATATAAGTTTATATCAATGTATGGTTCCTCTTGTTTATAATTTTGGTATTTACAGAAAACATCAACCCGAAGGTCTTTTTCAAATAAAATTGGGATATCTGTTGCAGTTCAACTTCCCAACAGTCACAAACGAGTCCGGCATCGTGCCCAATCACAGTTTTCTCAAATTTTCAAGCGGCCCGGTTTTGGGCATTGCTTCTACGCCTTTTGAATTAGCGTCAGGGCAAAAAATCGGGTTTTATGTTGATGTGTACCGTGGGTCTCAAATTTATAAAGATGTTTATAATCGGGATGAATTCGAAGAACCGGGTTCAAGTTTTGTTCGAGGAGGCGTTCTCTTTCATTTTTAAAAGATGACAAAAAATGCGGATTAAACTAAAAAAGGAAAACTATGAATGTTAAACTATTAATAATCAGCTTTATGATGCTTTCAATTTTTAGCGGTTGCTCCATGAGCAAAAAAATTGCTAACGAACGACAGGCGATGCTTGAGGCGATTTCATCTGAAAAAGCACACGTTTCAAATGAAGATATTGAGCAATTACCGCCTGTTGTGCAAAAATGGCTAAGGAATTCCGGTGCTGCCCAATCTGACTACGTTCATACAGCTTTTGTAAAGCAAAAAGTATGGATGAAACTAAAACCTGAACAGGAAGACTGGCACGAGGGAACTGCCGATCAGTTATTTACCGTAGATAAACCAGCATTCAACTGGAGGCTCAAAATGAAAATGTCGCCCATTATTAACGTGAAAGGCCGCGATAAATTCGTGGATGGCAAAGGGGAAATGAAAATAAAAATGAATTCCCTGTTTAATTTGGCCAATGAAAAAGGGTCAAAAATAGATGAAGGCGCCCTTCAGCGGTTTTTAGGCGAAATAATTTGGTTTCCCACAGCCGCTACAAGCCCTTTGATTCAATGGGAACAAGTTAACTCACTCACTGCCAAAGCCACGTTAAGTTACAAAGGAACAAAAGGTTCCGGAACCTTTCACTTTAATCAAAACGGCGATCTCATAAAATATACAGCCATGCGATACAAAGGAAACGAGCCGGAATCAAAACGCTATTTGTGGATTAATGAAGTAACCGATTACCGGGTTTTTAACGGTATAAAAATGCCATCGAAAGTTAATGTTACCTGGCAACTCGACGATGGCCCGTGGAACTGGCTAAAACTTGAAGTGACCAATGTAAGATATAATACAAATGAATTGCTCAACAACTAAACTTATTCAAAATGAATACAATAATCATATATGCTTCAACGCATGGTACAACTGAAAAAGTTGCCGAAACAATCAGCGAAAAACTAGAAGGAGAAAACGCTCTCATCAACTTAAAGAAAAATAAAAATATTGATTTGAATCCTTATGAGCAGATCATTATTGGCGGATCCATACATGCAGGCATGTTGCAAAAACGCGTTCGTAAGTTTTGCGAAGACAACATGTCGATATTGCTGCAAAAGCGGGTCGGATTATTTATTTCCTGCATGGATGACAATAAAGCCCGCGAGCAACTGGAGCGTAATTTCCCTGAAGCACTTCGCTCACACGCCATAAGCTGCAAAACCACAGGCGGTGAATTTCGTATGGACAAAATGAATTTTATCGAGCGTGCAATTGTGAAAAAAGTGGCCGGCGTTACCGAATCTGTAAACAATATAAAACAAAATCAGATTGATGATTTAGTGAAAGAAATGACCATCTCGCACCCATAAAACCCAATACCATGAAAAACCTCATTATTTTACTTACCATCAGCTTGTTAATATTTAATGCCGGATTTGCACAAAAGAACCCAAATTCCGACAAAAATGAATACAAACACTCCATAGAAACCAGTCCGCTGTCGCCATTATTGCAAGCCAGTGACAAAGGAATCTGGGGTTTGAAGTATGACTATGCTTTGACACCAAACGACGAAGTGAAATTTGGTTTCACTTACATGAATATCTCATTTGACATTGGAACAACAAATTCTGCCGGCATCCTTGTGGGGTACCGGCGGTATTTGTGGAAACGACTGTATGCAGAATATGAGCTTTGGCCCGGCTATGACAAATTTTACGAAAATAATGAAGACAAATATTATAAAGGTTTTGACTTGTGGAATGAATTCCGGGTTGGGTATCAATTCAATTTCGAAATAAGGGAATTTCCACTATTTGTAAACGTTGCCTGGCCGTTTGGTTTTGGATTGTATAGCACAAACAAACCCGATAGTTTTTATGACCGCATGAACCAAAGTTTCAGCGACAAATACTTTTTTCATTTTCCACTGGTTTTTGTGGGCTGTAAGTTTTAGAAATTAGACGTTATCAGGTTTTTAGCAACCATTTCCAAACAGATATGACTTCAACTTCTAAATCATCAACCTTCATGATATCATCATCATTATAGGTAATTATGGAAATTTTCTTTGCCTTAAGCTCTTTATTTACCTTTTGAATGGCTTGCAATTCGCGCTTTTGAGTTTCGGAATCAGCCATGGAATAGCTTACCTGAAAAATGTGTTGTTGGTCAGGAATATAAAAGTCAACTTCGTAGTTACGTTTAAAATAATACAGATTGTTTGAATACTGTTTATATAAGTGGAGAAAAACAATGTTTTCTAATAATTTCGTGGGCTGGTCGGTAATAAATAGATTTAAAATGCCTTGATCAATAAAGTAATATTTCTTTTTTGTTTCCCTTTCGATAAAAGTTGAAGCGAAGTTTTCAAGGGGGAACAATAAAAATGAATTAACCAAATAGTTTATATATTCGCTAATTGTGTTATTTCCAACTTTTTGACCAGTGGAAACAATCAGGTTTTTTATTCTATTCAGCGATGTTTCATTATTAACACTTTCTGCCAACTTTTTAATTAGCAATTTTAATATTTGATCATTTTGAATATGATAGCGTGAAATAATATCACCATAAAAAACTTTCATGTAAAGACTACTGAGGTATTCCCCGGGATTTTTAAATTTCAACAGCTCGGGAAAACCTCCATTTTCAAAAAAATGATTGAACTGCTTAATAATTTCAAATCGCTGTTTGGAGAACTCAAAGTTGGCGTTAAGATCAATTTCTTTAAAACGTAAATATTCAGCAAACGATAATGGGAAAAGTTTTTTTATGAGAAACCGTCCTCCTAATGTAGAGCCAATTTCCTTGCTCAACATTTGAGCATTGCTGCCGGTGACAAAAACCCGATAATTGTTGTCTGCTAAACGACGGGCAAATTTTTCCCAGTGTTTGATGTTTTGGATTTCATCGAAAAAAAATACGGGCTTATCATTGAATAATTCCATCGAAACATCCACAATTTGGTCAAATTCAGATGCTGAAAATTCAATAAAACGTTCATCTTCAAAATTTATATAAACGAAAGGTGTATTTGGACGCTCTTTTTGTAATGCTTTAATGTGGATAAACTGTAAGTAACTTTTGCCACACCGGCGGATTCCACAAAAAACGAAATTCGATTCCAAATTAACCTCAATGTTTCTGGAGTAAACATTGAGGCTTTGTATTAATTCCTTGTTTTCAATAATTATTTTCTTTAAAATAGCATTTTCCATGGTTTTTTCTCAAATATAAGAAAAAATCACCACTTTTTATCTTATGGACAAGATAAAATGAATAAAAAAATTGAATGAGCTTCTAAATTTAACTTTGTTTTCCTGAAATTATGGTGTGACTGTATTAATTAACGGCAACTTAGCATGAAAAGAAGGATATTCTTTCTTCACATATTTAAAAGGCAAATTGTTTAGATTAAATAATTTTAATTCAGCAAATTACCTCGACAACGTTACACTAACACTTTCAATCCGTCCGCCCAGCGGAGGATTCATTTTTCGCACTTTTATCGTTGCTTTTTCAATTTGGTCAAAGTTCTCGTATAACGTATCGAGAATGCGCCCGGCAATGTGTTCAAGCAAATTCGATTTTATGGCCATCTCAGCTTTAATTAATTCAAATACTTTTAAATAGTTCAGTGCATCGCCCAGGTTGTCTGTTTTCATAGGTTTGTCGCAGTCTGTTTCCAGCGACAGATCCACCAAAAACTGATTTCCAACCACTTGTTCTTCTTTGTAGCAACCGTGATATGCGTAGAACTCCATGTTTTCCAATTGAATCATTCCCATTTTTTTAAGATTTTACGTTTGTTTTTCAAACTATTTGACGTACAAAAGTATAAATTATTAATTTTGTATGTTTGACTTGACACAAATAGTTAGTTTAAAGAAAATTGATATGACAACAGAAGCGCACAGTGAAGAGAAAAAGAGCCTCAATTTTATTGAGCAGATTATTGAAGAGGATTTGAAAAATGGTAAAAACCAGGGCCGTGTACACACACGTTTCCCGCCCGAGCCCAATGGTTATTTGCACATTGGCCATGCCAAATCAATTTGCCTGAATTTTGGCCTGGCACAAAAATACAATGGAAAATGCAACCTGCGTTTCGACGATACCAATCCCGAAAAAGAAGAAACCGAATATGTAGAATCCATTAAAGCAGATATTCGCTGGCTGGGATTTGAATGGAACGGAACCGAGCTTTACGCATCGGACTATTTCGACCAGCTTTATGATTGGGCAGTGCAACTCATCAAAGAAGGAAAAGCCTACGTTGATGATCAAACGCCCGAAGAAATTTCAAAACAGCGCGGAACTACCAAGGAGCCTGGAAAAGAAAGCCCGTTCAGGAACCGCTCCGTTGAAGAAAACCTCGATTTATTTCAACGCATGAAAAATGGCGAGTTCGATAGCGGCTCGCGCGTGCTGCGTGCGAAAATTAATATGGCATCGCCCAACATGTTGTTGCGCGACCCGATTATGTACCGTATCCTGAATCGCGCCCACCATCGCACCGGCGACAAATGGCACATTTATCCCATGTACGATTATGCACATGGCGAATCCGATTACATCGAAGGCATCACGCACTCACTCTGCACGCTTGAATTTGAAGTTCACAGACCCTTGTACGATTGGTTTTTAGACCAATTGGCCGAAGGTGATTATCGCCCGCGCCAAATTGAGTTTGCACGTTTTAATCTCGGTTATACTGTTATGAGCAAACGCAAATTGCTCGAGCTTGTAAATGATGGCCACGTACACGGATGGGACGATCCCCGTATGCCCACCATTACCGGAATTCGGCGCCGTGGTTTTCCGCCGGAAGCCATTCGCCGTTTTTCGGAAATTATCGGCATTGCCAAGCGCGACAATTTGCAGGATGTAGCTCTGCTCGAACACACCGTGCGCGAAATACTTAATAGGACCGCACCACGCGTAATGGCTGTTTTGAACCCGGTAAAACTTGTGCTTACCAATTATCCTGAAGATAAAGTAGAATATGTAACCATAGAAAACAATCCGGAGGACGAAAATGCCGGCACACGCGAAATGCCGTTCAGCTGTGAGTTGTACATTGAGCGCGAAGATTTTATGGAAGATGCACCACGCAAATTTTTCCGCATGACACCCGGTAAAGAAGTGCGCCTGAAATCCGGTTACATTGTAGAATGCACCGAAGCCATAAAAGATGCCGATGGCAACATAACAGAAATTCACGCTACCTACGATCCCGACAGCAAAAGTGGCTCGGGAACAGAAGCTTCAATGCGTAAAGTGAAAGGAACACTTCATTGGGTTTCTGCACCGCATGCACTCGATGCCGAAGTGCGCCAGTACGATCGTTTGTTTACTGTGGAAGAGCCAACAGCCGACAAAGAAAAAGATTACAAAGAATTTATCAATCCCAATTCACTTGAAATATTAAAAGGTTGTAAAGTAGAGCCCAGCCTGGCCGAAGCTAAGCCCGAAGAGCGGTTTCAGTTTCAGCGTAAAGGCTACTTCGTAGCCGACAGATACGACCATAAATCCGGCCATTTGGTTTTTAACCGCACAGTACCATTGCGCGATACCTGGGCCAAAATGAACAAGGGGAATAACCAACAAAAGAAAAAGAAGTAAGGAATTAGCAATTCTAAAAAAAACGGCGAAGCTAAAATTTCGCCGTTTTTTGTGCGATTATGTTTAGCATATCGTTAACATATTTGCTAAAGGTAACACAATAAACGGCAAGCAGATATATTGAAGTTTCGGACAACGTTCATTCCAAAAACCCGGGTGTAATTATTTGCTTATGGCTTATATTTTTTTGTACATTCGCGAGAAGAAAAAGAAACCACTGGAAACCTTTTCATTGTGAACAAAACATATTTTTATTTTGCTTTTGTTTTATTTTTTCTGCCAATTGCACTCGAAGTTGGCGCAACACTCAATTTAGCTGCAAAAAAATTATTGCCGGACAATCCTGTGCAAGTTCTGGAAAAAAATGTCTTTTCCGATGACAAAGACGAACGTGCCGGACAATCTTCTCCGGAAAGTGAAATATACCTCGATCCAACCGATTTTACTGCTGCCCAAACGATCTCCGACAAAACCTCTTCCAATCCAATAATTATTGAAACTTACGAAGGCTGGAAGTAGTTGTCTAAGTGTCTGTCCATAATGTCCGATTTCTGCGTTATGCTCGTATTTAAAACAGTCATTTACAATAGTAAACTCCTTGATTTTAAATACTTCGCAAGCCTTGAACTCGAACATTATGAACCAGACACTGACTTTATGGACAGGCTCTAATTAGTGCGTGTCCATAAAGTTGGGGTGTCCAGTGAATAAATTCCATTTTCAAGGCTTTATTCGCAAGCCTCAAAATATTCAATGGTGCTCATGAGCTCCCTTTGGTCGGTTCGAAACTCAAAGTCGTTGAGTCCCGATTCATCAGGATGATACGAGTTTGAGTGAGAATAACGTGATACATTGATCATGTCGAAATGCAGAAAATGGAGTTTATTGACGGACAAATTACCATCCGATGTGAATTAAAGCTCGCTTTGCCGGTTTAGTGGGGCAAATGAAATTTTTGTGGATTAAAACGAACCTCCTCAATTAATAATAGAACGCGGAATCCCGAATTGTCAAAGTTTTAATTTGTTGACAATTCGAGGACTCTCGTAAAATTAAATAACTAAAGTTTCGCACTTAATAGAACTTTGATTTACAAAGATTTATATAAAACAAC
>CAYPSX010000066.1:0-18050 GCA_964413185.1 uncultured Bacteroidales bacterium | reverse complement strand
CATCAAGTTCTACGGTATCGGGGCGCGTAGTGTACAGCGTATCCCAGGGGAATTCAACATCGGGGTAACCAAGAGTAGCCAAACTGGTTGGAAGCGTATCGTTCTCGCGGTTATTGTCCACAGGCTTGGTGCTCCAAACGCGTATTTCATAAATTCCGGTATCGCTCAAATCAAAAGTATTGCTCAAATCAAGTGTCGACGAACTATTTGGGGAGATGTCTGAAAGCAATGTATGCGTTTCTGTAACGGGTGTATTTCCATTAATTTGAATGCCGAAATCTATTTGCTCACCGGCAGGAATAATGTTTCCGCTGTTATTTTGTAGCTCAACACTGAACGCTTCTGTGGCTGAATGCTCACAGGCCGTAACAGGTAACATAACATCAATGGGTTCAATATCTTCGGTATTTACAAAAACCGAATCGACAACCGGGCCGCAACCGTGGGTATCGTCTACGGTGACATAATAAAACTGAGATACATCGGATGTTACCGAATACGTACGATCTGTTGAGCCATCCTGCCATAAGTAACTTGTTAAATCATCACCCGCATCGAGTGTGAGTGTATCAATATTTGCAGTAAAAATGGTGTCGGAGGAAAAATCTACCTCGGGAAGTCCCCAGGTGTTTGTTTCTATAATGACTGTATCGTTTGATTTATCGAGGTCTTTATCGATATTTCCGTAAACTTTAATTTCGTAATATCCGGGCTCGCTTAAATCGACTTCCGTTGGGAATGTGTAGGAAATAACATCGCTAATATTGAAATCAGCGGTAAGTAAAATACTGTCTTCTATGGGTGTTTGATTGTTAACCTGATATGCAACCGGAACTTTTTCTCCGCTCAGGAAGGCTTCACCGCCATTGTTTGTCACTTCTATTTCGATGCTCTCCGGCGCAGGATGCAAGCAAGCATCAGTAATGGGCTGAACGGTAGTCATGATGATATCATCCACAGAATTTATCACCTGTGTTGAATCGGATGCAGTACAACCTTCATCGTTAGTTACTGTTACGTAATACATACCTTCGGCAAAGGCATCATAAGTTTGGGTTGTTGTTGTACCATCGCCCCAAATATAATCTGTATAGCCGCTGCCGGCATCAAGTTGCACCGAAACACCACTTTTCCCGGTAATGGCCGGGAACGGATTGTATTGTGGCATTCCGATTACAGAAATTGTATCCCAAAGTGTATCATTGGCTGCACCATAAAACAACGGATCATCTTCATACAAGTTGATGATTTCGAAATTAAAATCGAGCGCAGAATCCATGGCAACTGTAGTGTCGAAAAGGAACGAAACAGAGTTTCCGGGATCGAGATTAGCAGAAAGGGTCAATGTATCGGTAATTACAAAACTATCTTTCCAGTTTAATTTGATCGGGATTTCTGTACCTGCCAGTGCACTATTTATTCCTGTATTTTTCACAGCCACTTTTACATGCGTTGTGTCGGGCAGTTCGCAAGATTCGCGGGGATAAAGCAACGAATCCACGGCAAAATTATAGGGTGCTTCGTAAATGGCAATATCATCAATGGCAAAACCCTCATCCTGATCGGCCCCATCAGAAGTAAACAAAAAGCCTAGTTTAACATAATCGTAAGTGGAAAACGCTTCGGGAAGCAGGGTTCGCATGGTTGTCCAACCGGATGTTGAAGTATTCCAGCCTGGTGTTGCCGGAGGATTGGGATTCGTATTATCGTACCAGCTCCAATTGTAAAAGTTGTCACCCGGAACAGGGTTCCATGTAGCACCGTCATCGGTGGTGTACATAAGTGTTAATCCATCGCCGGCATTAGCCACCTGACTCCATATTTTGCATTCAAAAACTGCTCGTTGGTTTCCGGAGAAATCAATACACGGCCCTTCCAACATAGAGCTGTCGTTATTTGCATAATCTACCTGCAGATGTGTTGCCCATACATTATTTCCCAGATCAATTATGGTACCATCGCCAGGTTCTCCAAACTCCCATGCAGAACCGTCTTCGGCATGCCACTTTTCGGTTTGCTCATTAAACTGCGTTGCGTAAGGCAGTGTTAATTGATAGGGCATAAATTGATCGTGCTCAAGTAAATTGTTTTGATTCAGCTCATCATCTTCGAAAAACGTACTGATTTGAAAATTGTACCATCCGCCTTCAGACAAGTCGACCGGGTTGGTAAATGTGTAGGTGATTGTATCCTGGCTGTTTATTGTAATGCCAATTGTTTCCATTGTCCAGGTTTCGCCCCCGTCAACAGAAAAGCCAATGGGCACATTTGAGGCATCATAAGCTCCATAATTGGTTATTTTCACCGTTATATATTCCTCAGAAGTGTGATTACAGAAGCAAAGCGGGTCAACATACGCAATTACAGCTAAATCGTAGATAATATAATTCCCCACCAGCGAAATATTATCGATGTTCCAACCTGAATACGTTGTATATCCATCGGTTCCGCCAAGTGTAAATTTTAATTGAATTTGATCGGAATAATTGGCCTCATCGGGCAGAGGAACGGAAAAATCGTCCCATTTGCTATCTTTAATGGTGCCAATATTTCGCCAAATTTGATTCCATGTTGCACCATTATCGCTTGAATAATAGATTCTTGCTGTATCCCAATTTTCGATATTGAGCCATCGATAAAATTGCAGCTTCATATCGGCAAAAAAGTCACTTGGTATAACGGGCGATTCTGCCTTGTATGCATCAGGGCCTATCCCATTTTCATAATCGCCATCGGTGTTGCCCAGACCGGTTAAGTCGGTACCAATAATTTTATTCCCTGAAAAGGCAAAATCAGGGTCTGGAATACCATAAACTTCACCGCCCAAACCCTGTGGTTCTCCCCACTGGAATTCGGTTTGGAATGCCCAGCCGTTTTCATTCTCAAAATCATCTATAAATAGCGACTCATATATAACTCTGTGCCCAGAAGGTGAATGCTCTGCAGATGGATAGGCACCTCCGCCCACTTTAATTCCTCCGGCGGGAATTTTCGCATCCAAAACAGCACCGTGTAATTCATGCGACAAGTTTGACGGAGCATCATAAGTAATCCATACAGAAGTTATTCCTGTTGGCAAATCATAATCTATATCAGTACAAAGATGTTCATTACCTATAAAATTCCCGGGGCTTCCGAGCAAAACGGGATCCTGAAAAACAGTATCGGTCGTGGCGTAAATTTTCACACCATTGGCAGGCAAATCAAGATTTTCATCATTCAGATTATGTACCAGCAGGGAATCAAGGGTAATGGTTCCCTGATTACCTCTTACTTTAATGTCGATGCGAAGAATAGTATTATTTATTGTTCCTGCCGGCACGTAAGCCAGGTCGCTCTGGAATACATCCACACTTTTCACATACCGGCCAATAATCCCGGTTTCTATAATGGCCACACTATCGACACAAACGCCCCATCCGGGGCCGGTCTGACCTTCAAAGGCAATTTGAAACCCTTCGTGGTTCATTGAATCGGGAATATTTATTTCACGCAACGTCCAACCGGGCACTTCTTGCGTATATTCTGCAAGCTTTACCCAGGTTTCATTATCTAATTCGTCAATATGTTTTCCATAAACCCGTAAAATATCATTATAAGCACCTCCTGATAACTGGTCCCGTTCGTATTGCGCGTGATAAAACCTGAGTTGTGCTTTAATGGCGATATCCATGCTTAACTCAGGCGTAATAAACCGGGTAATGGCGTTGGTGTTCGTATATTTTTCGAACAAGGCATTATAGGTTCCTTCAAAAGCTTCAGGCGGCCTTCTGGAACCGGGTATTTCAGGATTCATCGTTTCCCCTCCTTTGGATGCACGCCAGGGGAAATCTTCGTGTATTGTAACCTGCGACCAATCTGAAGGTAAGTCTCCGTCATACTCAAACCCTTCATAAAAATATGTTTGAGCGCTACTTGTCAACGACATAAGTAGAAACCATATAATGTATTTGACTGTTGTTTTAACCATTTTATTATATTTTTTGATATGGCAGAGTTTATTTATAACTTTACGTATTATTGTAATGAATGTTTTGACTAACAGGTAATTTCTTCTAAGATAAAACATTTTTGTCATAAATTAAAAACTTCACCACAATGAATTTTCGCAGAAATAATTAATAGCTTTAATCAACAACTTATAACATCACACGATACGTTAAGAAAATGTTAAAATTTAAGCAACAAATTTATAAAAAAGCCGTATAATTAGGATAAACGAACAGCAATGAAATTTAAAATACTAATACTTAGCCTGCTAATTCTTCCATTAGTTACATGGAGTCAGGTTGATACTGTTTTCTGGTTTGTGGCGCCAGAGGTTACTAATGACCACGGAGACGAACCCATCAACCTTGTTATTTCGAACACAGAAGATGTCATTGGCAACGAAGTAACCATATCAATGCCGCAGCAAGGTGCTTTTACACCAATAACAATTACACTTAATGGTTATGAAACGGTGGTTGAAGTCTTAACTCCAAGAAAAAACCTTATTGAATCATATACTCAGGGTTTAAGCAATAAAGGTATTCTTATAAAAGCGGAATCGCCCATTTCGGCATATTATGAAGTAGACCGCCCCAACAACCGCGATATTTTTGCTTTAAAAGGCGACAACGCACTTGGGGAAGAGTTTTATGTGCCGGCACAAAGCATTTACAACAACCACACAAATGCAGGCTGGGCAGATCCGGCCAGAAACAGAATTGACATTGTTGCTGCTGAGGACGGGACTGTTGTAGAAATTGAAATAACTGCAGATGCCAATGGTCTGGGAACCGGATCATTAATTACAACCCCGATAATGAGCAAAGGGGAAACCTACTCCATTGTAGCTGACGATGAAGCTGCCGGCGGACACTTGTCCGGCACGCACATCACAACAAACGGAAAACTCATTGCTGTAACCCTCTCCGATGATTCTGTAGATGATCCCGGCGTAAGTGGCTGGGACTTAATTGGCGACCAGCTTGTACCTATCAATGCCAGTGATGGAGAGCTACTTATCGGTAATAATTTTATTGTGGTAAGAACCGATTTATCTGATCCTGAAAACTATTTTATTGTGGCAACAAACGGGGTAACTAACATTGATGTTGATGGCGCTAATGTAAACACAATTAACACCGGCGAAATACATCCGCAGGTAATTTCCGGCGATGTAGATTACATTTCATGCGACAAACCCGTGTACTTGTTTCACGTGGGAGGAACAGGAAACGAGATGGGCGGAGCTCTTTTACCAACCCTTGATGGATGTAAAGGTTCATTACGTGTAAGTTTCACGCGAACGGGGGATGCCGCTGATGATTTTCGATTAAATCTGCTGGTGGAAGCAGATGGCCGGGACAATTTTCAAATGCAATACGAAGATGGCACAACATTTAATATTCCCGCAGGCAATTTCACACAAGTACCCAATACTCCGGTTGGTGAAGATTGGTATTATCTTGATTTAGGAAACAATACATTTGCTGATGCTACAGGAGGAGGCGTTCCTATCGATGAAGTAACAACAATTGTAAATACTGAAAAAGTATTTCAACTCGGCCTGTACAACAATGCCTCGGGTGGTTGCAAATACGGTTATTTCTCCGATTTCAAAACCAATGAATCAACTGCCGTTGCCAGTGGCACAAATACAGCGAACATACAATTATGTTACGGTGATTCAACCGACCTGAAAGCTTATGGGGGCGTTAATTATCAATGGAGTTCCATTAGTTGTCCCGACTGCATAGAAGGAGACTTAACTGCGAGTACCGTTAAAATAAAACCCCCACCCGGTGTACACGATTTTTATGTTGAAATTGATAATCCGTGTAAATCAGAACCCGATACAGCTAAAATTACTGTTGAGGTTGACAGCCTTATTCAGGCTTATTTTACCTCAGATAAATCGCTTACAACATGTGATTCATTATACATACAACCGAATAATAACTCCATTGGCGAAACTCACGGATTTTACTGGTCTGTTGATGGAAGCTTTTTTTCCACGGCCGAAGAGCCTATTATCGACATCAAAAACACAGGGTCCGTTCCCGACACCGTACCGATATCACTCACCGCCTCGCGCATTTTGTGTTCAGATTATTTTGTGCGAACCGCTATAATTTACCCGGCCATAAAAGCCGACTTTACTCCACAGGATACAGCAGGATGCAGCCCGTTTAATGTGCCCTTCACGAACTTAACTACTGCCGGAACCAATACATACAAATGGAATTTCGACGATGGCAACCTCGCATTTACAGAAGATACCGACAATACATTTGAAAACACCAATACAACCGATACGGTTTACGATGTTTCCATGATAGCCACTTCGGAATATAACTGCAAAGATACAACAACAAAACAAGTAACTGTGCATCCACCGGTTACAGCCGATTTCTTTACCGACAAATTAACAGGATGTGCCCCGCTTGAAATAAATGTAACAAACTTATCCTCACTAACTACCATTGACAGCGTACAGTGGGTTTGGGGCGATGGCGACACATCGTTTGTGGTTTCTCCCGGATCACATACTTACCAAAATACAACCGGAAGTGAATTCTACCGCACGCTCAGTCTTGAAGTATTCAGCAACAACGGCTGTTCTGACGTTTATGTTCAACAAATACTCGTTTACCCACAAGCTACAGCCGGCTTTGATCAGGATTTGACCGACATTTGTCATAACGAAATGGTCACTTTCACAGATACCTCAACCGGCCCCATTACATCAAAAAAATGGAACTTTGACGATGGCACCATCTACAATAACGTAGACGACACTATACACATATTCCAAAATTTCAGCAGCACAGATTCTGTCTTCACAGTACAACAAACCATACAAAGCCAGCACGGCTGCAAAGACACCGCCAGCATTGGCATAAACGTTCATCCTTCAGTAAGAGCCGTGTTTTCCTCAAGCAAAAACAGCGGTTGTGCAGATTTGGACATTTCCCTCACTGACCAATCGTTGGGCCCGATTACCTTGTACGAATGGGACTGGGGCGATGGTTCGCTCATCAACCCAAACCCAACTCCGGGCACACACACATACATCAACAACACAGACAACACCCTCTCCCACACTATTGAGCTGGTTGTTGAAAATGCAGCAGGCTGTACAGACACAATG
The DNA here is from genome assembly GCA_964413185.1 of uncultured Bacteroidales bacterium. Taxonomy (GTDB): domain Bacteria; phylum Bacteroidota; class Bacteroidia; order Bacteroidales; family Salinivirgaceae; genus Salinivirga. Next base: position 10,912 of record CAYPSX010000066.1, on the reverse strand, counting down.
CAGCAAAGCATTGAAATTTACCCGAAAGCAGATGCAACATTCAACGCTGCACCTCTCTCCGGCTGCAATCCTCTGGATGTAACATTTACACACAATCCATCAAACGGCGTTGCTGTCGATTTAAACTGGGAATTTGGCGATGCATCATCAGCAAGTATCAGCCCGGTAACCCATACCTACCAACACTTCAACAACACAACAACCACTTTTGATGCTTCCCTTTCGGCACTCACTGCAAAAGGATGCAGCGATACAGTAACAACAACAATTGATGTTGGGCCATATTATAATGTAACTTTCACACTCGACACGGCCAGTGGTTGTTCTCCACTGACTATCAACCCCGTAAACACTTCAACAGGAGGAATTGACTCCTGGACATGGAAAAAAGAAGATGTGGTAATCTCCTCAGATCAACACTTGGGAAGCATCACCCTGTACAACAACACCAATACACCCATAGACACAGTGCTGACGCTGATCGGGAGCAACAGCGCAGGAGTTTGTGAAGACAGTATAAAACGCACAATTACCATTTACCCTTCGGTTGATGCAACGATTGTACAAGATGTCATAAACGGATGCAATCCGCTAACTGTTAATTTTTCGAATGCAGAAAGCGTTACCGGAGCAGTATGGAATTGGGACTTTGGCGATGGTTCGAGCTCAAGCCAGCAAGCCCCAACACATGTTTTTGACAATCCAAACAACACCTCCACAACATACACCACACAACTCATAGTTTCATCGGCCAGCAAATGTGCCGATACGGCAACACAGGATATCGAGGTAGCTTCGCGTTTGGAGCCCGATTTCACCCGAAGTCCGGCAACAGGTTGCTCACCGCTTACTGTTACACTCGAAGATGTTACAACCGGCGAGGTCACTTCCCGAACCTGGCGAAAAAACGATATTTTGATTCCTGCAACCACTACCACAACGCAAATCACACTTTACAACAATACCGATGTGCCCATAGACACTACCATTTGGCTAATTGTAGAAAACAGCGGCCCGGGAAGTTGCAGCGATTCAATTAGCAAAACCATAACCATTTATCCGGCACTGGATGCCACAATAGTACCCAGCGTAACACAAGGCTGCACACCGCTTACCGTTGATTTTACAAATACCGAAGGCGCTTCAAACGTAACCTGGTCGTGGACTTTTGGTGATGGAAACACGTCCAATCTTCAAAACCCGACAAATGAATTTGTAAATAGTAATTATACAGCAAGCACATACACTACACAACTGGTACTAAAATCTGCAAATAACTGCACCGATACTTCAACACAAAATATCACTGTTGCCTCGCAAATAGAGCCCGAATTCAGCGTTGACAAATCGCAGGGATGCTCGCCGCTCACCGTTCAGTTGCAGGATGAAAGTCTCGGCGACATTACCAGTCGCACATGGCGAAAAGAAGACATTCAGTTTTCAACCGCCGCATCGCCCCAAATTACGTTGTACAACACAACCGATGCGGCCATCGACACAACCATTTGGCTCATTGTAAAAAATAGCGGCCCGGGATCATGTACCGATTCAACGAGCAAAACCATTACCATTTACCCATCGGTTGATCCAACTTTTGCAGTTGCTCCAAATGAAGGTTGCAACCCGCTAACCGTTGATTTTACAAACAATGAAACAAATCCGGATGTTACGTGGAGCTGGCAATTTGGTGATGGAAACACCTCCAATCTGCAAAACCCGCAAAACACCTACGAGAATGAAACCAATACTGCCAAAACTTACACGCCAAAACTCGTAGTAAAATCAAACTATAACTGTAAAGATTCATCAACCCAAACCATAACCGTTGCATCGAGATTGCAGGCCAATTTTACCATGGATAAAGCTGCCGGTTGCTCACCTTTAACAATTCAATTACAAGACGCATCGCTCGGCGAAGTTACCAGCCGCGAGTGGACAAAAAACGGAATTGTATTTGCTACCGGCAGCGCAACACCAATAATAACGCTATACAACAACACAGACTCCCCCATAGACACCACCATTACGCTTACGGTAACCAACAGCGGCCCCGGAACTTGTGGTTCATCGGCAAGTCGCACAGTAACTATCTATCCCTCAGTGGATGCAACCTTTACTTCTGATGTAAGTGAAGGCTGTAATCCACTGACTGTTAATTTTAGCAATGCTGAAACGAATTCAGAAGTAGCGTGGCAATGGGATTTTGGAGATAATAACTCTTCAACAGAACAAAACCCGACCCATACATTTACAAACACCAGCACGTCGCCGGTTAACTACGATGTGAAGCTAAGGTTAGCAACTCCTTATGGGTGTAAAGACTCTGTTACAAATGCGATTACCGTTGGTCAAAACTTTAATGCAGACTTTTCCACAAATGCACTTAGCGGTTGTTCTCCATTTTTGGTTCAGTTTAGCAACGATTCTGAAGGCACCAACTTAAGCTACAACTGGTACAGAAATGGGACAGTATTCTCATCATCAACCAATCCGAATTTAACCATTACCAACACTTCTGCAAGTGTAAGAAAAGACACCATAACACTCGTAGCTACAACCAGCGGGAGTATAACTTGCTACGACACTATAAAAAAGGTTATTACAACGTATCCCGAAGTTGATGCCACATTCAACCATGCCGTAACCGAAGGTTGTAATCCGCTGGAAGTTCAATTCAATCATGATCCTTCACTGCCAATCAACGTAGATCATTATTGGGATTTTGGCGACAACAGCAACAGTTATGATGCTGCGCCATCGCACACCTTTTACAACGATACTGAACTGCCACAGACTTACGAAATAAAACTGGTAGTAGAATCAACAAATGGAGGATGCAAAGATTCCACAACAAGCACCGTAGAAGTTGCATCGAGGCTGGATGCCAATTTCCAGCTTTCAGACGCAGCCGGCTGCTCACCATTCACAAGCACGTTCCTTGATGCTTCCATAGGCGATATTGCCAGCAGGCAGTGGTATGTTGACGGCACACCATTAAGCACGCTCAGTCAGGCATCTACAACAGTCACAAACACGACAAACAGTAATCTTACGCGCAACATAAAACTTGTAGTAACCAACACCGGGCCCGGCGTTTGCAAAGACAGCATTACACGCCAAATTACTTCGTACCCTGAAGTTGTGGCTGATTTTAGTCTGGATACGGCCCGTGGCTGTAACCCGCTTACCGTAAACTTCACACACGAACCCGGCGACAACGAGGTAAATGTAAACTTTGACTGGGAATTTGGCGACAATACAACGTCTGATGAGCAAGACCCACAACACATTTTCGAACATTTCAATTACAACGGAACCAGTTCATTCGACATTACTCTCACAACAACCTCCGAATATGGTTGTACAGATCAGCATCAGGAAAATGTAGTGGTCGAAAAAGCCCTGAAAGCAGAATTTGCCATCGACCCGAGTGCCGGATGTAACCCGTTCAATGCCGGCTTCAATAACACTTCAAAAGGTGCGGACACATACGAATGGATTTTTGGTGATGGCGACACACAAAACACGAACATTTTACAAGACATTAACCACGAATATACAAACGCATCATTTGTAAATAATGCCACGTATAATTCAAAACTCATAGTTACCAATACCGGTGGTGTTTGTGTCGATTCATTTCAACAGGTAATCACAGTTTATCCGCAAATAAATGCCAGCTATACAGCAAGCACACAGGAAGGCTGCCATCCGGTAGAAGTGGTATTTACCAACACCTCGCAGGGTAATGCTGATTATTTCTGGGATTTCGACGACCAAACAAACTCAACCCAGACTAATCCGACACATACATTCAGGAATACAAGTAACACAAACGATCAGTATTTCAATGTTCAATTAACAGCCACAAATGCTTACGAGTGCTCAAATGATACAACATTAACAATTCGCGTAAATCACAACCCCCGGGCTTTATTTGACATAGATGAAACCGAAAGTTGCAGTCCGCTTGAAATTTTAGCCACCAACAACTCTATTGGCGCAAGTAGTTTTGAATGGCGGATGGGAAATGGCGAAACAAACGAAAACAACCCGCTAAACTATACCTACAATAATACAACCGGAGAAGTACTCTCCTACAAGCTGGAACTCTTTACAGAAACAAACCGGAACTGTAAAGACAGCACATCACTTATGTTGAATGTGTACCCGTTGGTGAATGCCGATTTCAACATCACAAATCCACAAGACTGCAACCCGCTGACCACCAGCTTCGAAAACCTTTCGGCAAATGCCGATAACTATTATTGGACTTTCGGCGACGGAACCACATCAAGTCAGTTTGAGCCGACAAAACGCTTTGAAATAACGGGTTATGTAAACGAAACCATTCCGGTGAAATTAGTATCCTCATCAGGTTACAACTGTACAGACTCTTTAACCAAAAGTGTAACTGTTTATGTGCAGCCCGATGCAGATTTCAATGCAACCCCTGTTCTGCAGCAGTTCCCATCGAATACCGTAACCATAACCGACCTGACCAACGGTGGCCCGTTTGCTTACAACTGGTCGTTTGGCGATGGAAACACAAGCACAGCAATAAATCCCGGAGCGCACGATTATGCAACATGGGGAACTTACAACATTAACCTAAACGTGGCAAATCAAAACTTCGATTGCACAGACAGCGCCATGCAAAACATAACCATTACCGCGCCCGAAGTTACAGCCGCATTTGAAATTAGCGACACAGCCGGTTGCATGCCCCACACAGCAACATTTACAGCTGAAGCCTCGCAATTTTCAGATGATGAGTACACCTATTTCTGGGATTTTGGCGACGGAACCACATCAAACGAGCAAACGCCCACACACACATACGATACCGCAGGAAACTACACGGTAATACTCACAGTAATAGGAGACAACGGTTCAGTTGAAGCATACTCATCAGTTAGGGTTTATCCGCTTCCCATTGTCAATTTCACCATGGACCCGCGCCTTGTGATGATTCCTGACGACGAAACTCAGTGCTACAACCACACACAAAATGGAGAAACCTATTTGTGGAATTTTGGCGATGGAACAACGAGTGAGGAGGTTAGCCCGTCGCATTATTACACTACGGTAGGGACCTATGACGTCACACTCACGGCCACAAGTAAACATGGATGTGAGGCATCTGTGACACGCGAAAACTATATTGAAGTAAAAGGAAAAGGTTCCGTAGAATTTCCAAACGCATTTACTCCTTCAATAGCAGGACCTTCAGATGGTACTTATTCTGAAACGGATACAGATAATGATATTTTTCACCCGCATTTGGAAGGTGTTGTCGAATATCATCTTTATATTTACAATCGCTGGGGCGAACTCATGTTCGAAAGCGAAGACCAAAACATTGGGTGGGACGGCTACTACAATGGCAAAATCTGCCCTCAGGACGTATATATTTGGCGAGTAAAAGGTAAATTTATTAATGGTAAAACTTTTGAAAAAACAGGCGATGTTACATTATTGCGGTAAATACAAAATAACAAAACAATTATGTTTTGCTGTTGCCGCAATTCTGTTAAGCATTGCCGGTCATGGACAAGATCCGCAATTTTCGCAGTTTTACGGCACAAACCTATATTTGGCGCCTTCGCTTGCCGGCTCTTCGAACGGAACCAAAGTCACACTCAATTACCGAAACCAATGGCCTTTTATTGCCAATGGATTTAACAGCTACATGATTTCTGCCGACCACTTTTTAAACAAATTAAACAGTGGCGTCGGCATTATGGCACTCAGGGAAAGTGCCGGAAGCGGAAACCTGAGCTCAACCTACATTGGAGCAGCCTACTCCTATCATATCAAAATAAACCGAAACTGGAGTGTGCGTCCAGGGTTGATGATCAGCTATTTACAGCGAAGTATCGACTTTTCGAACCTAATTTTCTCCGACCAAATAACATCTGGAACCAACACCATTGAAATTCTTGAAGCACCAAAAATCAGGAAACTTGACTTTGCCTCATCTGCCATTATTTTTAACAAAAGCTTTTGGTTTGGAGCAAGTTATAAACACATGACAAGCCCTGACATTTCATTTATGAACAATGAAACCCAATTATCGAGTTATTACTCATTTTATGCAGGAACAAAAGTTAAACTACAAAAAATAAGCGCAGCCTTCCCCCGCGGACAATTCATTTACCCAAGTTTACAATTCAAATATCAGGGAAGATTCAAACAGCTCGACCTTGGTTTGTATTGGGAAATAAACCCAATCATGTTCGGGTTAAGATACCGCGGCATTCCGCTGTTTAAAACATACCCCGGCTCCGATGCGGTTATTTTCATTGCAGGCGTGAAGAAAAACAACATCACAGTATCGTACAGTTACGACCTTACGATATCAAAGCTAATGGGTGCCGGAGGTGGCGGAGCACACGAAATTGTGCTTATTTACAATTTCAAACCCGATATCAGAATTAAACGCAAACCTATGCCTTGTCCGCATTGTCACTACGATGATTAACATCAGCACCCTGCTGCTTTACCATCTCAAAAAAGCCATCGATCCCCCACTCCGGTGATTCTTCGAGCAATGGTGGCAAACCGCAGTTATTTAAATTGATGCTTTGGAGGTTGTGCAGCTTTACAACTGACTGAGGGAGACAATCAAAACGATTGCGATGTAAATCGAAAACCTCTACAACTTCAGAATCAATCTGGTTTAAATCGAAATTGCCAATATTAATCCTGTTCCATGAACAAAAAATTGCCATCCAAATCAAAATACAGTTCAATATCGTTATCCAGCTCTATTTTATACACTTGCTGACCATCTTCAAACTCAAACTCAGCCTCATCAATAAAATTGTTGGGATAATTCGTATCCACATAATCGATGATTGCCTGTGGTAAATCTGAAAGTGGAATATTTTGTTCGGCTTCAAGTAAATTGCCGTTGCTGTCAAATTCAAGTTCATAACCGCTTGTCAGGTTAACCTCATAAATCAGCACCCCATCTTCCCGGTCTTCCTCGGCGTAGAGGATTATTTCATTTGGATAGTTTGTTGAAATATAATCCAGTATAGATTGCGGTAAATTATCTGTATCAATGAATTTATTATCGTTTTCAGCTTTAATGAAATTACCGTTCAGGTCAAAATACAACTCCATTCCATTATTAAGGTAAATGTTGTAGACCTGTATGCCATCTTCGGTGTCCATTTCAGCTTTTACAATGGTTTGTTCCGGATAATTATCTGCAATATAAGTAATAACAGTTTCCGGCAGATCGTCAATAATTACAGAATTATAATTATCATCCATACCGAGATAGTTACCCGAATCATCAAAATACAATTCCTTTTGTGATGTGAGCGCCACATCATAAACTTGCGAGCCATCGGTGTATGATTTTAAGTACATTTCAACGATAGTCTCTCCAGTGTAGTTCTGCGAAACATAATTAACAATCTGATCGGGATATTCCGCTTCACCAATTTTTGTGTATGATGATGATTGGGTAATTTCATCAACTACCATGTCATCTTCCTCATTATCACATCCCAGAAGAATTCCGGTTGCAAGTGCAAAAACGAATATTATCTTTTTCATAATCAATTTATTTTTAATTAATCTTAATAAAGAAACGATCACGAGATAAAAATGTTTCGCATTAACAGATATTTTACTCTGTTTTTTTTAGATTAACTTTAAACAAATTAAAACACGTGCTTTTCTCCTTTTGAAAAAGGCCTTTAAAAATATCAGCATTAAAATTGTTGAGTCCGCGATTTATCGGGATGATACGAGTTTGAGTGAGAATAACGTGATACATTGAAGCATGTCGAAATGCAGAAAATGGAGTTTATTGACGGACACTACTTAGAGCCCGTCCATAAACTAAAGTGTTTAGTTCAAAATGTTCGAGATCAAGGCGTGTGAGAATTTAAAACCGCAGCATACATAGGGTATGTGAGGATTTTAAATTTGAGCAACAACGCAGATATCGGACATTATGGACAAACACTACTTATGCTTTTTGTACTCGCGCATTTGATTAGTCGGTTCAATAATGGAATAACCACGCCATAAATTATCATCAAATTGATCTACATAGTGAATTTTCAAATATTCCGACTGCTCAAAACTCTCGAACCGACTGGTTGTTATCTTCTTATCTTCAAGCACCAAAAATTCAACAGAAGCTTCCATTTGCATTTTTAATTGCAGACCTACTTTAAATTTGTTCTGTGTTTTATTGAACAGGAACCGGTCTTCCTTTTTTTGCAGGGTAATATTTCGATCAAAACTAAGCAAACTTCCTCTTTTTTTAGAAAAATATTTTAAGCAATATCTGTCGCCTTTTCGCTCAAAATAGATAGAACCTTCATGTTGATTATCATTATATGCAACGCCAAACATATCAAACCCGAAACCACTTTTGCCGGGAGCATATTCGTAATCGGCCCGTATTAATGCATAAGTGGTTGTAGAAATATACAATCTGCCGGCAAAATCGCCCCGGAAGCCCGGCTCAAAATCAATTACGTATACATCTTCGTTGTTCACTGAGGTTCCTCCAACAAGCTCATAATCATAACGTCCGGTTTTGTAGATAAACTCCCAGTCATCTTCATTGCGGAGGGAACCGTAATTCATTTTGTATTTTATGCGCTTGTTCAGGTACTCCACTTTTCGTTTATTATTTTTCATTGAATCGCGCTCTTCCTGATCTGGTGAATTAATTTGAACTTTGGCACCTAAAATTCCCGATCGTACTTTCCAAAACTCATCTTTAGCTGTTTTATCGAGTTCTTTTTGAAAAGCGCCCAATATCTGCTTCATATCAGCAATGCTTTTATCTTCCAGTGCAACTACACGAATAGGATCGATTTTAAACCGTAGTGAATCGTGTAAATTATTATTGGAATACAGAATGGCAAGAGCATCAGTGAAAGAGGTGGTTATTTTAGGCATTTTTCGTTCAACCCGTGCAAAAAAATCAGGAGAAAGCGTCTTGAAACTACTTTTTTTATAATCAATGTTCAATTGAGTAAATTCATTGATATATCGTTCACGCATAAAAATTTTATGCATGGAAACGGCTCTTTTATAATTTTTGTCGATATTTTCAGCCACCTTCTCCACAATTTCTTCAGCATCGGGCGGACTGCCATATACAACCATTTCCGACAAATCTTCAATTTTTTCTTTCAAATAAACAACCCGGTGTTTTTGGAAATAGCTCACAGGAATCATTTTCGTTTCATATCCCACATATTGAAACCGGACAGAATCGCTGCACGCCTTCGCTGGCACATCAAAAGCAAATTGACCATCTTCATTGCTGATGCCTCCTTTCTGGCAACTCGCAATAAAAACACTGGTATAAGGAAGTGCTTGTCGTGTTTTGGCATCTTTTACAATGCCGGAAATATATATTTGCGCGGTATCATTTTCAGGTAATTGATCGTGTTGCGTTACTGCACATTTCACAACCACCAAAAACAAAACCAGTAAAAACTGTTTTTGCATCAATTTAAATTTTGCGAACATTCAAACTTAGCGAAAAGTCGGAGTTATAACATATTGGAAAGATAAAATATTGCATATAAAGGCAGGTTTCTGAAATTTTCTTCTGCATGATAATTTCTTGGTGAAGCACGCATTATAAGGTCGGGGGTATATTTTTCAGCATATACCTGCAAGCTTTTTAAGTTTCTGCTAGTTCCGCTCTTTACTTCGACAGGCAGTATGGTTTTGTTTTTTGATATGATAAAATCAACTTCTGCCGCACCCTTAGAGCTCCAGTAGTACAATTCGCGATTCAAAATATTAGACAATTCGGAAGCCACAAAATTTTCAATAAATGCACCATTAAATTCTTTGAATAATTGATTGGGCTGTATAATTATTTGTGGTGAAACGTCAAGCAAAGCACCCAAAAGACCGGTATCCAGTAAATAAATCTTAAACTTTGACCGATCTGCATACCCTGAAATTGGCAGTTTGGGAGCAGAAATATTATAGGTTATGTAGATTAAACCGGCCTGATTAAGCCATTCAATAGAAGATTCAAAATGCGATGCCCTGGCTTTTTTTCTAACATCATTGTACTTGAACTTTTTATTTTCTTTAGCCAATTGAGATGGTATGGATTGCCAAACTTCCCTGATTTTAATCGCTTCACTACTGGTTGAGTACTTTGAAAAATCATTTTGAAAAGCCTTTATAATCTCATTTTGAATCTTTCTTGCCGAATTTATATTCTTATTTCGAATGTAATTATCTAATACTTCAGGCATTCCACCAACAAACAAATATATTTTCAAATAATCGATCAACTTTTCATGTATAACTTTCGGAAAAGGCTCAAAATCGGTATTTTTTAAAATACGGTCAAATAATAAGTTTTCATTGTATGCCCATAAAAATTCGCCAAAACTCATGGGGTACATGGTCATAAAGTTTACTTTCCCAACCGGAAAACTACGGCTTTTGCCAACTGCAACACCCAACAGAGAACTTGCAGCAATTATTTGATATTCTGCAGCTTCTTCATGAAAATATTTTAACGATGTTATTGCTTCTTCGCATTCTTGAATTTCATCAAAGAAGATGAGTGTTTCTTTTGGTTGAATTTTGCGATTAGCATAGAAACCTATCTCCTCAATTATTATTAAAGGATTTATTTTCCCCTGGAACAATAGCTTTAAATCCGGATCACGTTCAAAATTCAAATGTACAAAATCTTGATATTCATTTTCACCAAACTCCTTAACTATAAACGTCTTACCTACTTGTCGTGCCCCCTGTATTAACAAAGGTTTTCGGTTAACTGAAGATTTCCATTTAAGTAAACGGGTATAAATTGATCTTTTCATATGTTTATAATTTTGATTTTAGTTGTCAGATGAAACCTCCTATTTCTGACATTCAGTATTTTACCTTT
>CAYPSX010000065.1:0-18183 GCA_964413185.1 uncultured Bacteroidales bacterium | reverse complement strand
CTGTTCCTTTATCTAATAGAGATGTTGATTCCTGTACATGAGTAGAAACCGTTTGTTGAATGATTTTTCCCAGACCTTCTCCATACTTTTTATAGGCAAGATTTTTATACAGCTCTTGTGAAAAATCGTTTAGTAAACTGGGATATCCCTGGTATACAGAAGCCAAAAATGCAATAGCGCCTTTATCCGGAATAAGAACCCACTTTTCACTGGCGCTCGATGTGGCTGCGGTATGAATATTCCCGGAGTAACATGAATTGGCCAATATTAACGGATACCTTCCCTGGTTGCTGTAAGCCGAAGGCTCATCAATGTCCTGATCGAATCCGCCGGGATACCCGTGCCCAAAAAAAGTTAACATTGAGGTCCCATTGTTTATCAAGCTGCGAATACTGTCGGAAGCTGTAATTTGAATGGGATCGGAACTGTTTTTTAAAAACGTGGAAACACGAGCGCCCATTAAGGAATCTTCAATAATTTGACGATAATTCTCAAGGTATGCGGCAAAAACTGTTTGTTCCGATTGATTTACACCGCCGCCAAAGTGCACAATATTTTTCATCCAAATAGCCGGCTGCTGGCTTTGTTGCTCCTGAACTTTCGACAAATATTGGTTTACCTGTTCGTTTGTTTCTGCTGAAAGACGGCTAACAGCCACAGGAAGTGTGTATTCATCTGTTTGTAAGGTTTTTGCAACCATCAGGTTGTCTGATGGTGGAAATCCCATTGTGGGTACAAGGTTTCGGTTAAAAAGGGTTGAGTTTTTCCGGCTGTAATCCACACCAATACCTTTACCGATTAAAAAAACATATTCGGGTAATGTGCCGGTTTCATTATGGTAATACTTTAAATAGTTACGAATAGCGAGGGGGTGTTTTTCAATTCCGTAAGAAAAAAAGTTGTACAAAACATCGGTAGTTACAACAGAAGCATTTCTATAGGTGGCATAATTATCGGCTGCAGATTGCAGCTTTGAATTTGTAATAATCAAAAATGATGTTTCGGTTACTTCCGGCAGCTGTGTGTTGGTCGATTCTATGTATCCGGGAAAAGTCTGGTTTTTTTGAATTACCAGGTAATGATCTGAAGATGACGGCGGAAGTGAAAACTGCCAATTTGAACCATTGTAAACAACCTGAAGTGCTAATTGATTGGCTGTATCGATTACCACAGGAGTATTATCAGCGTTGATACCTGTCAGTGTAACCTTCCGGTGACTGGTACTTTTGGGCACAGTAACAATTTTTATATCCACATCATCCATAGAAAAATCAACACTATAATTTGCTTTAATGTAGGATGCTGCCATATTATCGGCCGCCACATTAAGGTCATCGATGCTGCGCAGGTAAATATTGTTGGTTTCTGATAATGCAGAAGCCGGAACATTAAACACTTTACGGACAGCTTTACGACCATAAAAAGTAGTATCGAAAATTTGTCCGTCGGGCATTTCAATTTGCAAATGATGATTGTTCCCAATACTTCCGGCACTTCCATGGCTCACTACGGCAATTTCAAAACTGGCAATGCCTGAATTTGTAGTAATTCCCGGCAGGTTTATCGTTTTGGTAACTGTATTTCCGAGCGTTATAGACTGGCTGTCGAACCAGCCTTTTGCCGCAGTGTATTCCGGAAACTCTTCGCCCATCCGCAATTCACCGGTATATTGAATTATTGCCTCTGTTTGTGCTGTTTCAATGGTTTCTGTGGCTGATTGATTGAAAGAACTTGAAACGTAGCGTTTATTATTGGTACTGCTGTTCCAGGTTAAAAAATAGGCTGATGTATCGGTAATTTGGCTGTAATATGGGTTTGTTTGATCTTCGGGAGTTGTAAAAAGTTCTAAATCGAACCAGCCGTTGTTTCTTTCGCCATAAAACTCGATGTAATTCAGGACGCCGGCATTTTGGGCAACTTTAATGGGTATTTCATTGCCTTTGTAAAAAATTTGCAAATTTTCAGGACTAAACGAACTAACCGGTACACCGGCATTAGACAGGCCAGAAACGGTAATTCGGTGAATTGCATTTTGAGCAACCCCGATTTTGTAATAAAACTGGTTGTTTTGAATCCAGCTATTATCTGGTTGAGCGTATAAACCAACCGTAATAAAAAGCAGGAAGATTATAGAAAGATGTTTCTTCATAAATAAAACCGTTGTAACCTATAAAAGTAACAGATTTCAATGAATATTATTGAGTGATTTTGATAAAAGATGAATTTCGGGAAACGAAAAGATTATTTTCTGGATGCTTTTAGCCGCTGCGTGCATTTTTAAATACAATATTATAAAATGCCTTCCAAAAATACTTCCAGTCGGTTATAAACGGATGTTTGGAATAAGCTTCAAGGTATTTTAATTCAGAAGCCTGTATTTCATCAAGAGTTTTGGGTAAATCGGCATAGTAAGGAGGAATCAGCCCCGGTTTTACTTTTGTGCGTTTATTTTTAAGGTCTTCGTTGTATAAATTATAGTAATGGTTGCTTAGTGGTCTTACGCCTACTATTTTCATATCACCTTTTAATAAGTTGATAAGCATGGGTAGCTCGTCTATCCATAATTTCCGCATAATTTTTCCGGCTGTAGTAATGCGAAAATCATTTTTAAATTTCCCACCTTCTTTCAGGTCGTAGTGTTTGTAAATGTATGGCTGTAAATATTCGGCAAACGGGTGCATGGTACGAAATTTAAACACGTAAAAACTTTCGCCATTTTTGCCTATTCTTTTCAATTTAATTAAAGGACCATAGGTTGGATTACTGTCTTTATAGGGTTTTCGAATTTTTCGGGCCACAAAATACATCATGTTGTCAATGTTGCGAACATCATCAACTTCAAAACCGCATGAATAAAGCCTGCCAAGAGTTTCTGCCTTGGAAATAACGCGGTTGTTCCCACGGGTCAGGAAAAAGTAAAGTTTTTTTGTGAGATTAAATTTCGGGGCTATCCGTTTAAAAATAAAATCGAAAAAATAATAAATTCCGTTTAAAACAGGGGGGAACTTCCGCATAATGCGTTTTTTACGCATGTTTTTTGTTTCTACACAACCAATAAAAAGACCCTCCTTTGGAATTTTACCATTTATTGCTTCAAAAAACTTGTTTACATATCGAATGTCGTTGATGCGCTTAAGGTTAGCTATATTTACATAACAACCATCTGCTAATTTTAAAACATTAAACCGTGTTGTTGTAGACAGTACCGTAGAATTTTGTTCCTCAAAATCAAAATACTCCTCTATCAGTTTGCTTACTTCTGTACCTGATTCCTGGGCAATGTATGATGTAATATGAGAAGAGAGGGGAATGGTTCGTTTTTTTGTTTTTACGGGCTTTTTCTTTTTTTGCCTGGTTTGTTCTTGTCGCTTATCAATAAAATCAAGCAGTGTGTCGTCTATTTTTTTTGAGTATGTAATTTGTTTGTAGGTAAGAAAAAACAATAGCTCTATTATTGTGCCTGTTATAACTGTACTGAACAAAACAAATCGCGATAATTCTAATTGCCTGAAGCCATACATTATAAGGGCTGTAATACCGGCAATTATTATGTTAATTCTTAATACAGCCGGTAAAATCCTTCGTAAATCCCTTTTTGTGGCCAGGTGATATTTTTTAAATAGTAAAGAAACTCCGATCCAACAGCCAACCAAAATGAGAATAATAGAATAGTGAGCTGTAATATAGTCCCAGGGCAGGGTTTTGGGTTTAATAAGAATAGATACCCAAATGGAAACAAATAAAATGAGTATTCCTGCGACAAGCTTAATATATGTGGTATTTCTTGTATCCATTTTTTTATGCAGCAAGGCAATTATTTTGCCCGGGCGACCAAGTTACAAAAAACAAGTAGGAGAAAAGCAGATATTTTTACCTATTATATTCAACAAATTGTATTCGTATTTATTTTTTTGATTTTTTTGCTCCTTTTTAATCATCCCTGTCTGTATTAAGGTTTTTATCATGTCTCGGTTCATCAAGTTGGGGATCATCCAACGAAAAACTTACATGTAACACATTGGGCGAAATTTTCCGTTTCCGTTTCCTGGTAAAGTCCATAATATCGAGCTCAAAACCTGTTGCAATAACCTTAACAATTTCGAATGCTTTATCTGCTTTCAGTTTAAAGAGTGTGATATATTTCTTATTTGAAAAAATAAGATTGGCTTTAACTAAAATTTTTGTTCGCTGGGTTCCTATGGTTAAAAAATTTTCGCTTCTACTCATTCGAATACGAACCAAGGCAATATACCTGGCCTGGCTTACATTTTCCCATTTCCCTATTTTTATTCCAAACATCTGCACATATTTCATAATGCGCCTGTTTTCAAAATCGACTGCCAATTTATCACGGCTCGTAATTAATCCTAATCCCAATAGAATAAATGGTATTTTTAAAAACCAAAGTTTCAACATTAAAGTGCCACCAACCAACAGAAAAAAAATTGCCGCCATTACTATGTTCATTGGAGGTTTTCCCAAATGATAATATACAGTGTTTTCTGTTCTGAATTCCACTAGATAAAATTTGTACAAAGATTTACTAATATTTTTCGAAAAGCAAAAAAAGGTATCTGATTTGCTGTTTCAGTAGACATAAAAGTATGTACCTTTGCATCAAGAATATATTTTATGCTGAAAATTGGAAATTACAACACATTAAAAGTAGTAAAATCAGTAGACTTTGGGCTATATTTGGATGGCGGCGAGTTTGGCGAAATTCTTATCCCAACACGCTATGTGCCAGAAAACACAGAGCCCGGAGATGATTTGGACGTGTTTATATACAACGATTCCGAAGACCGATTGATAGCAACTACAGAAACACCAAAGGCACAGGTTGGCGAGTTTGCCGTACTTGAAGTTATTGCCAAAAACCGCTTTGGCGCTTTCCTGGACTGGGGTCTTCCGAAAGACCTTCTCGTTCCCTACCGCGAGCAACGAATGAATTTCGAAATTGGCGACAAACATTTGGTGTATGTATATTTAGATGAAGAAACAAACCGAATTGTGGCTTCAACCAAAACCGACAAATTTCTTGACAAAAGCGATATTGAATACCAGCCCGGAGATGCTGTAACCGGATTAGTAGCCTACAAAAATTCAATTGGGTATCGGCTTTTAGTAGAAAACGCTGTTTGGGGAATGATTTACCACGATGAAGTTTTTCAGGATATTAAAAGAGGATCAAAAATAACGGTTTACGTTAAAAAAGTTCGTGAAGACAACAAGCTTGACCTTACAATGCAAAAGCCCGGATACGAAGCCATAAAAGATTTTTCTGATGTTTTGCTTGATAAAATTAGAGACAATGGAGGGAAAATTAATATTACAGATAAAAGCGATCCGGAAACCATTAAAAAGGCTTTTAACGTAAGCAAAAAAGTTTTTAAAAAAGCTGTTGGTAAACTTTACAAAGAGCAGCGTATTGATATAAGTGACAAGGAAATTTCGCTGAAAAAATAACCCAATCGTAGCGAATGGCACAACCAGCTTTGTGCAACACCCTTGTTCGCAATACTTGAAAAAGCGCTTACAATATACTTTCTATAAGGTTTTCGAGCTTCTTTTCGTTACAAAAATAACGCTGAAAAGAATCATCAATTGGTTTAAGCCCTTCCGTTTGATAATCGTCTGTGGTATTCCCCGCCAAAAAATACTTACCTCTATGATAAGTTGCCAGGTATTGTTGTTCTCCCTGACCAGGTGTTGGAATCAAAAATGCATTCTTCTGCATAAACATCAAATCCATTATTGAACTATATCCGCTTCGCGTAAAAACTAAGTCAGCCCTGGAAATTATGGATAAAAATAAATCATCGTTCAAGTGCGATGCAAGCGTCAATTTACCAGCTTTTTGAAATTTGTCTTTCCCTTTTAATGCTCCTATAACTAATGAATTGTTCTTTTTTTTCCACTTTTTATAAATAGCTTTTGCCCAATTCGATTTCGCGGGTTCAGGGCCACTCAGCACACAAACGCGTTCATACTTTTTTGTTTGCTGTTGTTTGGCCAGTTGAAAACGACTCAATCCGCCTAAAAACCTGACAGGAATTTTCAAAACCCCTGTAGAAAGTTCGCCTGCAAAGAAATGATTACAGGTATCAGGAATCCAGCATTCATCAAATTTGTGAATTAATAAATGATGAATACGGTTTATCGCCTTTTTTACGGGTTTAATCTTATGTGGAATATTTATTTGATGCGTAATGTACACAGATTTTACGCTGCTATGCCTAAAAAAGGGACGGTTATCGGAAATTATTAAATCGGGTTGGTATTCTTTGCATATTTTGCGCACTTCATTCTTAGTTTTTAAAGCACGGCCTATTATTCGCGGCATTTGAATAAGAAAAGAAAACCACAGTGGCGTTTTGAAATATTGAATGTTGTAACCTTTAACTGTTACTATTTTTAACTCAGAATTAAAAAGAAACTGTAAATGTTTTGGTGCAGCAACAATTACTGTATTATTTTTTGAAAGCCAATTTACAATGGGAATCATCCGGGTTGCATGTCCAAAGCCCCAATCTAATGGAGCGACAATAATTGTGCGTTTGGTTTTTGATAACTCTTTGTTCACCGGTCAAATTCAAAATATTTTTCACATACTGTTTAATACTATGCTCATCGATTGAACAGTTTCAATTCTTTTGAAAGCTCCCAGTTTTGTTCGGTGTCCCAGTTTGCTTTAACTAAAAGTTTGCCTGTAAATGCAATTACAAGTTCAGGAAATTCTTTTTCATAATAATTTCCGGTATCCCACTCACCGTTTCTGTTTCGGTCAATAAGTACTTTCAGTTTATAATTTCCGGGAGGAAGTTGGTTGAAATTGACATTCTTTTCTTTCGGATATTGTTTTTGGATAAAAAGGTCTCCTTTTTCTGTAAGCAATTGCAAAATTGCGTTTGGGGGAACAGTGTCAAGTTTAAATATCAGGTTACCATATTCTTCTTTTTCAAAATATTGAAATCCCAATCCGATAGAATCGTTTATATTTCCAAAAATACTTTTTACTGCGAGCGAGTCCATAATAAGCCGGTATTTGGCAAGCAAATCCTGCTTAAAATGAATTTTTAATTTCGTGTTTTTTTCTTCAAGGGTTGTGCTATATGGGTAAGGTTTGTAGGCCGTATCTATATTTATTTGGAGTTGTATTTTAGTTGTATCAAATTCTGCAATTGGTTCTGAAAAATAAAGCACAAAGGCCGAATCAATATCTAATTTTTGTTTACGAAGTGAATTTTTGAAAGATATTACGGTATCTTTTTGAGATAATTTTTCCAGGTCGTAATTAAAATATATGGAGTCGGTTTTTGGAATTACATTTCCTGCAGAATCATTAAAAGGATAGGTTACACGTGCGTAAATTGAGTCGGAGTTTGAAATTAATGTATCCGTAATCCATAGAAGAACAGAGTCTTTTCCTATTTTTTGTTCTATATACCAATTTTTATTTGCGGGTTTGGGCTTTATTATGTTAAAATTGTATTTAAAATCCTCTAACGGACGATTAAATCCCAATGTGATTAGTCCTTTTCGCAATCGTTCGGATGTTGTCATATAGTGTCTTTCATAATCTTTGACAAACATTCTAAGCTGAAAGGGTTTTAGAGAACTAACCTGCACTTTTTTTTCAACTAAAGAGTCCTTGTAAACTGTATCCAGAGGTTGATAGGTAACTGAGTCTACAACTTTTACTGTGTCGAAAATAGTTGTCCATTCTATTTTGGGTATGATGGTATCTGTCAAAAATGCTACTCGTTCTGTGGGTTGATCGTAAAGGCTATTTCTGTTTCGATCTTCGAGTGCAAAGATTTTATATGGTCCCGTTCCAATATAATTCAGCACAAAAATTCCATCATCGTTTGTTCTGGCCACATAAGCAGGAATTTTCTTGCTCACAACAGAATCTTCAAACGACTCATATAAATATACCATTTGGTTTTTTTCCGGAAGGCCTGTTTGGGCATTTGTAATTCTTCCGTCTATAAAACTTGTATCGATTTTTGAGCCAGTAGAAAATATATATTGATAATTTTTCAACACATTATTCTCGTTCACATCGACTACGGCATCATAAAAATTAAAG
Organism: uncultured Bacteroidales bacterium; assembly: GCA_964413185.1. Taxonomy (GTDB): domain Bacteria; phylum Bacteroidota; class Bacteroidia; order Bacteroidales; family Salinivirgaceae; genus Salinivirga. The sequence goes on along the minus strand of CAYPSX010000065.1, from coordinate 10,091 downwards.
TTCACTGTTTTGTTTTCGGGCAGAGAATCTGGTGTGTGAATAATTAGCCTTTTGCCTTTAACAATTATTTTCGGAATTTGCTCAAAGGGTGGAGAAATCAGTAATTCTTCGCGTAAATTATTAAGTTTAACAAATTCATCGAAGTAAACTTTAATCTTCTTTTCTTCAAAATTTGTAGATTCATTTGGGGGACGTTCTTCCAGTACTTTTGGCGGAGTATGATCTTTTGGCCCTCCTGCAGGAGCAGCTTCTTTGGCGCAGGAATATAGAATAACTCCTAATATTCCCCAGACAATATAGCCCGTGTATAATTTGATGTTTTTTGATTCAAATAACATAAAATATTTTGTTCCAATTTAAAATCATGACAAAAATAATCCAATTTAATCATTAGAAAAGCGAAGAGAAACTAAAGTTTTTCAAAGGGCTGTTTATATCGGTTGAAAAAAAATAACCCCGATGCAAAATGTTTTATTGGTGTTCTGTAAGGATTTATGAACTACTGTTTTTTATTTTTTAGTTTAAGAAAGTCTTTTAGTAGTTCGTTGGGAACCGTAACAGAAAGTTGATAGTATTTTATTTTCCATCCGTTTCTGGTAAGTTCTGCTATACCAGTTGCGTGGCACACCCCCATTGATGTGTTAAGTTTTTCGCTGAACCATGCCAGGTCTTCATCATTATTAAAAAAGATATTTCGCTTAATGGTTTCAAAGTGCCAGGCCGGGGTATCGTCAAAGTAAGTTCTGGCCCATTCTTTAAATTCCTGTTTGGTCCAGTATTCATCCGGGTCGGTACCAATATAAATACCATTCTCGGAAATTGCATCGAAATATTCGTCGAAATTTGCCTCTGATGCATCTTTATGCCACTGATCAATAAATTTAATCAGGGTTGCCTTTTTCTCATATTTGCCGGGTGTGGTGTTTCTACAGCGCTCTTTATTGTAGCGTGTTTCTGTAATTTGAATTATTTTCCATCCTTTTGCGGTTTTATAAAGCTGGAACGCTTTTTCACCACAATGTGCCAATTTGTTGTCTATAAAATAGTTGTAATCCCCCCAAACTGCAGCCATTACTTCTGAATGGGAAATGCGGTAATTTAAAAGATTTTGTCGCACAGATTTGCCTGTATTGTTTTCGATACTTTGAAGATACATTTCCTGGCTTTCAGCAGCTAAAATACTCTTGGCTCCATCGTAAAAAACAGTCATAAAGCCCACATTCTGATCCAGTAATTTGCCCATAAGTTCTAGATTCTGTTCATTATGAGCTTTCATAAATAAGTCTACAATACTTTTAACTTCACTCCTGCTGTTGTTTTGTGCAAAAGAAATTGTTAGAAAGAATATAAATATGAGACTTAGTTTAATTTTCACACTAATGTGGATATTTCGTTATTCAAACATAAAACTTTATTATATGCGTACTTCGCCACCAGATAGCTCTATTGATTCTGCCAGTTTTAAGATGGTTGTGTTTTCAAATAACATTCTTGTTTCCTGCCGAATAGTATCGTATTGATTGTGAATTGGGCATTTAATGCTCGATTCCGGGTCGGTACAGCTTTTCATACCAATAAGACAGGTTTCGAAAAAATCCATACCATCTATTACTTTCACAATATCAATCAGTTTGATTTTATCGGCACTTTTGCCTAACCCAAATCCTCCATGTGGCCCTTTTGTAGATGTTAGTATTTTATTTTTTGCCAACATTTGCAAAATTTTACTCAAAAAAGGACTTGGAATGTCTAAATCCTCAGCAATTTGCTTAATTCCAATCTTTTTATCGCTGTTTTCGAGGGCAAGGTAAATTACAGCCCTGATTCCGTATTTACATGTATTTGATAGCATATATCTTAGTTTATGGGGATTTTTTTAATTCTTCTTTCGTGCCGGCCTCCTTCAAAGTCGGTATTTAAAAAAACATCGACAATTGCTTCTGATTCATTTTGTGTAATAAATCTTCCGGGTAATACTAAAACGTTAGCATCGTTGTGTAATCGGGCCAATTGAGCTATTTCAATATTCCAGCACAAAGCGCTTCGGGTATTTTTATGTTTTCCTATGGACATGTTCATTCCTATTCCGCTTCCACATAGAGCAATTCCAATATAGGATGAATCACGATCCATTATTTCACCTAATTTATGACCAAAATCGGCATAATCAACACTATCTTCACTATCTGTGCCTAAATCGGTTACTTCAAAACCTTCTTTTTTTAGCCAATAAACAAGATGACTCTTAACAGGATAGGCAGCGTGGTCGGATGCAATAAGTATTTTTTTCTTCATTTATCTACAAATCAACATTTTAATTATTGTATTACAAAAGTAATAAAAATCCATTGCCAAATAACTTTATTTTCAATATTCCAAATGTTTGTCAATAATTTTTTTTCAACCATTGTTAATTTAATGAAAACCAATAGGTTCATGTGTAAGCTAAGTGTTAAGCTGTTATTAATCAGGCCTTTTTGAAATTTTAACGGTGTTCATAAATGAGGGAAATTTATATTGATAATTTTTAATATATAATTTGATTATTTGGTTGAAAAAAATAAGCCAACTTGAAATATAAAATACAAATCAAATTTTTAGAAAAATTTGTTTGTTTTTCAACACAGCTATAAACAATTATTAACCTCTTTTAAATATCTTTTTTTTAACGCTACATTTGTCAACAATTGTTAATAATTTTGTAATTATAATTGATTTTGAAGAATTTACTAATTTGAAATATGTTTATATCTGTTTTTGAAATGTTGATTATGAAAGTTGCAAACTTTTTGTGAGTTTTTTTTACACGTTTCAACAGCATATAATAATCATTATCTAAAAAAGTTAATTTATGAATTTAAATGAAAAAATAAAAAATACGGGGCATCTGGATATAGATTTACCCGACAATATAGATTTTAAAGAAGAAATTAAAAAGCTCAAACAAGAAAAAAATGCAATAATACTGGGGCATTTCTACCAAACAGACGATATTCAGGATATTTCTGATATTCTTGGAGATTCGCTTGCCCTGGCTCAGGAAGCAGCAAAAACAAATGCAGATTTAATTGTTTTTGCCGGTGTTCATTTTATGGCAGAAACAGCCAAATTAGTTAATCCCAATAAAAAAGTTGTGTTACCTGATTTGAATGCCGGTTGTTCATTAGCCGATAGTGCGCCCGCAGATAAATTTGAAAAGTTTATAAAAAAGCATCCAAACCACACTGTTGTTACCTATATAAACAGTTCTACCGAAGTAAAAGCTTTAACAGATGTTTGCTGTACAAGCTCCAATGCAGTTCATATTGTCAACAGTTTTCCAAAAGATGAAAGATTAATTTTTGCACCCGATAAAAATTTAGGAGCCTATATTAACAAACTTACAGGGCGAAATATGCTATTGTGGGATGGTGCATGCCATGTTCATAAAGAATTCAGTTTACCCAGACTTCTGGAGCTTAAAGACAAGTACCCCGATGCCCAAATTATTGCGCATCCTGAGTGTCAGAGCGAAATATTAGTTTTGGCCGATCATGTTGGCAGCACCAGCTCGTTGCTCAATTACACAAAAAATGATGCAGGAAAACAATATATTGTCGCCACTGAATCGGGTATTTTACATCAAATGAAACTTCATTCGCCCAACAAGCACTTCATTCCTGCGCCGCCTGATGATAGTACTTGTGCTTGTAACGATTGTAAGTACATGAAATTAAATACCTTGAGAAAAATTTACTTAGCTATGAAATATGAAGTACCAGAAATTGTACTTGATGAAAAATTGCGACAAAAAGCTGCTAAACCCATCGAAAAAATGTTGGAAATTAGCCGTAAGCTTAATCTTTAGTGTTTTTTTTGCAACTCTTAATGGGAATGCCCAGGAGTTGACAAAATACTATTATGGCGATAGTATTGTGAGTGCTATTGGAAAGATTAAAAACGGTCACCCGGTTGGTTTATGGAAAAATTTCCATGAAAACGGAAATTTAAAATCTATTGGAAAATGGAAACATAATATGCTGGACAGTACTTGGTTATTTTATTTTTCAAATGGTTTATTAAAGCAAAAAATTCAATACAATAACGGCATCAAAAATGGTTTTTCATATACTTATAAACTCACTAACGATTCTATAAATTATTTGTATAAAAAAGAGCTTTACATCGAAGGTAAACTTCATGATAAGCAAACTTTTTACTATCCTAACGGAGCAATTAAAGAATTTATAAATTATACTGATGGTAAAAAGACCGATTTTTCAGTTCAATACGATTCTTTGGGAAAACCAGTTGGTTTAAAAACCTATAGGAATAACAAACCTGTTAGCTTTCAAAAAATTAATCAGAAAGATGAAAAAGGTAAAAAAGGAACATGGATAGAAGTAGATGACAATTATCGAATCACTAAAACACAACAATATCAGGAAGGTACCATAATTGAAAATGAATCTGAAGAACCGGATAAGACTCAACCTATTCGTTATTCAATAGAAGGTCTTCAAACTGACCATAAAGACTCTTTATTTTCCGGACAATTTATAAACGAAATTCCTGTGGGCAGACATTTAACTTTCGATGAGAACGGAAACCCGCAAGCATACATAATTTATGATTCTACCGGTAATAAATTAGAAGAAGGAAAACTAAAAAATAATAAATTACACGGTACCGTTAAGGGATTTTACCTAACCGGGAACACAAAATATTTCGGGGCATTCCAACAAGGTCTTAAACATGGCAATTGGGAATTTTTTTATGAAAACGGAAAAATTGAACAACTAGGAACATATTACTACAATAAGCCACATGGAAAATGGGTTTGGTTCTATAAAAACCATGATACCTTACGAATTGAACATTATAAACAGGGAAAACTTGACGGTTTATATATAAGTTACGATCCGTACGGAAATATAATTCAAAAAGGAATTTATTACGATAATCAAAAGCAAGAGCTTTGGGTTGAAAATAGTGCATCAGTCCAATTTAAAGGAAAATATTTTGACGGGGAACGAGATGGTTTATGGACAGGTACATATAATTCAGGAGAAAAGGCCTTTTACGGTAAGTATATACGTGGAAAAAAAACAGGTAAACACATTTATTATTATTCCAACGGGCAACCCAGGCAAATAGAATTTTATAATTTTGGCAAACCCGTAAAACATTGGCAATATTTCGACCGGGAAGGAAATTTATATAAAGTAAAAACCTACAAGAAAGGCGAAACCCTTTTTTATAAATAAATTAACTTGAATCAGATAAAAAGGCTTGCAGGACAAACGTTAGTTTATGGGCTGGGTACTATTGTTCCCCGTTTTTTAAACTATTTATTTCTTACTCCTTTTTATACTCACCTGTTTGAAGAGCCCGACTATGGTATACTAACCAAACTATATTCCTACAGTGCATTTATGCTCGTATTATTAACTTTTGGCACAGAAACAAGTTTTTTCCGATTTGCCAAAAAATACGATTCAAAACGAGTATTCACCAATGCCTTCTTTTTTATTGTTGTTACTGCATTGATAAGTTCATTATTAGTGGGGTTCAACATCGATACTATTACTGCAAACCTCAATGTTAAGGGAGCTGATATTGCTGTTATCATGGTTATGGGTATAGTGCTTACAGATATTTTTATGTCTTTACCGTTTGCACGGTTACGGTATGAAAATAAAGCAAAATGGTTTTCTATACTTAAAATTGTCAATGTTGTTCTAAATATTTTTTTCAATGTATTTTTCTTTTTCATACTTCCGGAACTAACACATATTTCGTTTTTTGAGAAATTATATGAACCAAACTATACTTTTCAATATGCTTTTTTGAGTAACCTGTTAGCCAATACATTTACTCTGCTATTAATGATCCCTTCATTTAGGATAAATATTTCCTTTTTAAGCCGGTCTGTTATTTACAAAATGCTTTTGTATAGTTATCCTATTGTTCTAAGTGGATTGGCCGGAATGATAAATGATGTTGGAGATAAATTTATTTTGGAATTTTTTATTCCGGGAAAAGATGAAGCAAATTATGCTATTGGTATATATGGCGCGAACTACAAAATAGCCACATTGATGATTATTTTTATACAAATGTTCAAATTTGCCGTAGAACCCTTCTTTTTCAGAATTAGTGACCAAAAAGACCATAAATATATTTATGCGCTTGTTACAAAAGCATTTGTGTATATAGGATTATTAATATTTATTGGTATTATCGGATATATCGACATTGTCAAGCATTTTATAGCAGAAAGTTATCATGTAGGTTTAAAAATAGTTCCTATCGTTCTTTTGGGTAACTTTTTCTATGGCCTGTTTTATAACGTTAGTATTTGGTATAAGATAACAGATCAAACAAAATATGGAGTATATTTTACTTTTATTGGATCAGTCATTACTTTATTAACTATGTGGTTAACCGTACCACTTCTTGGGTATATGGGTGCAGCAATTGCAACATTGGCATGTTTTACGGCAATGGCTGTTACAAATATTTTAATTGGACGAAAACATTATAAAGTTCCGTATGATTGGAAAAGAATAATTCAACTTTTTTCTGTCTCCATAATTTTAACAGCCATCTTTTGGTATTTACGTAGCGGTAATTTTGTTTATTCCATAATCTATGGAACATTAATAGTAATTATTTATTTAGCTGTACTTTACAAAGTTGATCCGGCATTTATCCGTATGTTAAAAAGTGGAAAATAACTTTTTTAGAAACACTTTAACTAAAACTATCATAGATTGTTCCATTTATAAGCTAATTTTGTGAACAATCTTTTATAATTTCGCTGTTTATTTTTATAATTTTAAATTACTTACCATGAAGGTTAGAATCATAAATAAAAGTCCGTATCCATTGAAATACGCAACTGAACATTCAGCCGGATTAGATTTGCACGCAAATTGCAATGACGACATAATACTTAAACCTCTGCAAAGAAGTTTAATTAAAACGGGATTGTTTATTGAAATTCCTGCTGGTTATGAGGCCATGGTACGACCCAGGAGCGGATTAGCCCTTAAACACGGAATATCAGTTTTGAATACACCGGGCACAATTGATGCAGATTACAGAGGAGAAATAGGAGTTATTTTGGTTAATTTGGGTCAGGATGATTACACAATACGACCTGGCGATAGAATTGCTCAAATGGTAATAAATAAATATGAAAAAATTAAACCGGAATTTGTTGAATCTATCACAGATACCGACAGAGGTAAAGGTGGATTCGGTCATTCAGGAAAATAGAACTTTATGCAAAGAATACTTATTATTTTAATATTATTAACGTTGATATCTTGTAAAACTACAGATATTGTACAAACATACCCTGCACCGGATTTAGATGAAAAAGAAATACGCAACATCGAATCTGAGCTTATAGATTATAAACGCAAGATGCTATACGATGAAAAGGAAAAAGCTCTTGATCATATCGACAACATTTTAGACATAGACAGTACCCATCCCGTGGCCTTTTATGAGCGGTCTAAATATTATTATGAAAAGGAAGAACTTGATAAAGCCTATCAGGACATCAATGTTGCTATTAAAAGAGAACCTCAAAAGGACATCTATCAAAAGTTTCGCGTTCTTATAACTCAATCTGCCGGCAAAACTGGAATAACTGCAAAATTATACAACGATTTACTCATTAAATTTCCCGAAGATCAGGAATTATGGTTTAATGCTGCCGATTTTTATTTATCCTCGAAATTATATAAGCAAGCGCTAGATTTATTAAATAGATATGAAAATAAATTTGGGTTTAATAACCAAATTCTTGTTAATAAATATAAACTGCTTGTACAACTTGAGAAAACCGATCAACTTGAAGAGGAACTGACAAAATATACAGAAAAATACCCGGGCAATATACGTGTATTAGAACTGCTGGGAGAATATTATTTTAGTACAAATAAAGTACAAAAAGGCGTTGATATTTATAATGAAATATTAAGTAAAGAACCTGAAAACACTGTTGCCCTGCTTGCCATGGCAGATTATTACAGATCGAATCTGGAACATGCAAAATCTTTCAGATATGTTGAAAAAGTTATCGATAGTAAAGACCTGGAAGTAGAGAAGAAGATAGAAATATTTTTACGCTTTACACAAATTGCTCAACAAGATGAACAGCTAACGTATTATTATAAAACTTTAATTGAAAGTTTAGTTTCGCAATACCCAAATCATAGCGATATTCAATTATTATATGGTAATTTATTGATTCAGGAAGAGAAATTTGAAGAGGCACAGACGGAATTTGCAAAGGCATTACAATCTTCTCCCGACAATCTCAAAGCCTGGGTTCAGCTCATTATGATCGATAATGAATTAAAAGATAACGATAAAATAATTCAGCATTCTACATCTGCACTTGAATATTTCCCAAACCAGGGAGAATTATATTATTATCGCGGGCTTGCATATATGCTTCAGGAAAAGTACGAGAATGCCACTAAAGACCTCGAATTTGGCAATAAAATCACCGGAAAAACCGATCCTTTAAAATTTCAATTTTTATATTTTTTAGGAGAAACATATTATAATCTCGACTCTATTGAAGTTGCTTTTAATTATTTCGAAGAAGCCATTAAAATTGAACCCAATGAAGTGAGTTTACTAAATAATTATGCTTACTATTTGAGTGAGCATAAAATGAAACTCGACAGAGCAGAAGAAATGAGTAAAAAAACCATAAAACAAGAGCCCAATAATTCTACTTATTTAGATACATACGCCTGGATTTTATATCAGCAAAAGAAATATGAGAATGCACTGGTGTACATAGAAAAATCTATTTTAAATGGTGGCTCAAATTCCAGTGTAATTATGGAACATTATGGAGACATACTCTACAAAATGGGAAAAAAAGAAGAAGCACTCACCGCATGGGAAGAAGGGAGTAAATTGGAAGATCCCACAGAAACATTATTGAAAAAAGTTGAAAAAGGAACTTATGTGGAATAGAATATCAATTTTTATATTTATTGTTTTTATATTTAGTAGCTGCTCAAATAAACTTGTTGTACGTAAGAATAAGTTAGAATCCGACTATGAAACAGTAGTTAAGTATATAAAAGAAAACGATAAAAATTATAAAACCTATAGCATAAAATATACCGGACGTTTTTCATCACCCGATATGAATTTAAGGTTTAGAGGATTATTACGGATTGTAAAAGGTAAGAAAGTTTGGATATCGGTTTCTCCGATGGGTATAGAGGCAGCACGCATATTATTTACACCAGATAAAACGAAGGTTATTAACAGAAAAGAAAATACTTTTTTCGAATCTGATTATAATTATTTTAATAAAAAATATGATATAGATATCGATTATCAACTTATTGAAAATATACTTACTAATCGGTTTTTATTAATGCCTGAAGATTCAAAACAGAAAATTGGAGAAACGGCTGATGGATTAATTAAAGTGGATATGGGAGGTAATGATTCAATGAAACAAACCTTCGTATTGCATCCGCAAATTAAAAAGCTGACAAGTGTAATTTTTAAAGACTATAAAAAACAAGCTAAACTTCAAATCATGTTTAGTGACTATTTAGACGTTGAATCGCACACATTGCCTGGGAATATTCATATCAGCCTGGAAAAAGATAATAATGAAATTAGCATTGACCTGAATTATAAAAAAATTACTATCGACAAATCCATAAAAACACCTTTTCGAATTCCAGGCAAATATAAACAAGTATGGCCTTAAGATTATACGTTATATTTTTTTCACTTCTTCTGGTTAGTTCAATTAGTTATGCACAAAAGCGTAACCAACTTGAACAAAAGCGACGTACGCTAATAGAAGAGATTAATTATACCAACAAATTACTTAAAAAAAATAAGAGAAAAAAAAGCTTAACCCTTAATCAGCTTGCCATTGTCAATCAAAAAATTAGTTTACGACAAAAACTAATCAACCAGATAGGATCCGCAGGCGCTCGCCGGCACTGTCCTCGATGCGCTGCAGGAGAACGGCTATGGCCAGTATGACGGCCTAATCGGCATCATGGCGCCGGCGCTCGGCGACGAGGGGTTGGCGGCCCTTAAATCGA
>CAYPSX010000064.1:0-18534 GCA_964413185.1 uncultured Bacteroidales bacterium | reverse complement strand
CTTGTCCCTTATTTTTTTTCTCGGTCAGTAGTGATTTTTTTATTCGTTTTTAGGTGGCGCCTGAACGGTTAAAATATCCGTATAACGCGCACTGTCTGCTACTATGGCAAGAGCTGTATCTATTCCATTGTCTGTTTGAAGCAATGTTTGGATTCTCCCTTTTTGATAATAAAATCGACTGCTGATTTCTTCGCTGAGCAACTCCCTGATTTCCTTCGAAAATGTTTCAAGGTCTTTTTCTTTATCGTGTTTGAGTTTCTCCCGCAAATTTTCTATTTCACTATCAACCTGCGCATAATACTTTTCTTTTTTCAGATATTTAACCAAATCATCAAGTTCTTTTTCGCTACGCAACTTATAATCGTAATCTTTATCACTTAAAAATGATTTAAACTCATTATAAGTCTTGTCAGAAATTTGGTAATGAGATGGGTGCGGAATGGAGTCATTGGAGTATGCAAATTCTGTTGCATAATCGAAAATCAATTGCTTGCGCATTAGGCTGATAGCAATTTTGCTGGGCTTTTGGGGTTCAATCTTAATGTCGGGCACTATACCACCGCCATCATATACATCGCGCCCGTTTTTTGTGGAGTAACGGGTAATAAGTGAATCGGGGACTTTTCCAACACTGCCGTCTTCTTCGCGGTTAGAATAGTCAAGAGCCTGAATACACCTTCCGCTGGGAATATAATATTTGGCTGTTGTAATTTTCAACCGCGCATTATAACTTAACGGGCGAGTTGTTTGCACCAAACCTTTGCCAAAAGTCCGGGTTCCGATAATCACGCCGCGATCAAGATCCTGAAGTGCTCCGGCAACAATTTCACTGGCTGATGCCGAGCCGCTGTTTACCATTACAGCCACCGGTTTTTGGGGAATAATGGGTTCTTTTTGAGCAAAATATTCTTTGTTCCATTTTTCTACCTTACCTTTGGTCGAAACGATCAATTCTCCTTTAGGCACGAAAAAGTTGGCCATTTCAACGGCTTCCATAAGCAGTCCGCCAGGATTGCCCCTCAAATCGAGCACATAGCGTTCGGCTCCCTGGCTGCGTAAATCAAGAAGTGCATCCTTTAAGTCTTCAGATACTTTGTGGGTAAAATTTGCCACACGAACATACCCCGTATTGTCTTTCATCATTCCATACCAGGGCACAGCCGGCACATGAATTTTTTTGCGCGTAAGTTCTTTAGTGAAAACTTTATCAACCTGTTTTCGTTTAACTTGAAGCGTTATGGTTGTTCCCGGCTGACCTTTGAGTTTCTCGCTTACATCTTCAATTGTGGCTCCTTTGGTGTCATAATCATCAATTTTCATAATAATATCGCCTGCACGAAGCCCGGCTTCCTGTGCGGGAAAACCTTCATAGGGTGTGGCTACCATCACCCGGTCGTCACTTTTGCGTATTAAAGCACCCACGCCACCATAATTACCTGTAGTCATAAACCGGTAATCCTCAATGTCTGACTCAGGAATAAAATTTGTATAAGGGTCAAGTGAACTCAACATTTCGTCAATGCTGGTTTTTATTACATCGCCCGGGTCAATCTCATCTACATAATACTTGTTCAGCTCTTTGAAAAGCGAAGTATAAATATCTATGTTCTTAACTATTTCGAAACTGTTATCTTTATAACTGGTTGTAAGCAGTCCCAGGCCAAGAAGCAGGAATGCCGGAACAATCCAAATTAATTTTTTCTTCATAATTTTTCTATTTAAAATTATTCTGCAAACGTTGTAAAATTATAAATATTTTTTGCTCTATATCCTTGTATTTAATTATTTCCTTTGACTTATAAATAAACATAACGTGCATGCAACCTTGTGTGTTGTTTAAGTTTGCAAACAAATCGTGTTTGTTTTTGCGATAGCTTTCGCGCATCAATCGTTTTACCCTATTGCGGTTTACTGCAAGTTTTATAATTTTCTTGGGAACAGAGAAAGCAACTTTCGTTCCTTTTTCATTGCTGTTTGTCTCGAAAAAAAAGATTGCCTGTAAAGGAAATTCGGTAATTGAACTTCCTTTGCGAAACAATTGGTCAATTTGTTTTTTGCGCTTTAACCTTTCGCTGGCAGGGAATGTATTCCTGTGTGTATCAATATTTGTTTCTTTGTTTGCCGGCATTAAGTCAAAGGTATAAAAAAAGCCATACCTTATTCAAATAAAGATATGGCTTTAATTTTATGTTGGAGCAATTATTTGCTTCCGTTTTTATTAAACTCTTTGATAAAAGTATCGAGTGCCATGGTCATTGAAGGTGCTTTTGGTTGTGGGGCTTTAATGTTCAGATTAAGTCCGGCATCTGTAACTGCTTTAGAAGTTGACGGACCAAAAGCGGCAATTTTTGTGTCGTTTTGCTTAAAATCAGGGAAATTTTCGAATAAAGATGCAATACCTGAAGGGCTGAAAAACACCAAAATATCGTAATTCACATTACTTAAATCGCTCAGGTCAGCAGCAACAGTACGGTACAAAATTGCTTTTGTAAATTTAATTTTATTTTTCTTAAGCTTATTGGGTATTTCAGCTTTGTGAATATCTGAAAGTGGAATTAAAAATTTCTCTTTACTGTTTTTTATAATAAGCTTCAACAAATCATCAAAGCGGCCACTCCCATAAGATATTTTCCGCTTACGGTATACAATATACTTTTGTAAGTAATATGCCGTAGCTTCAGAAATACAAAAGTATTTCATGTCGTCGGGGACGGTTATTCTCATTTCTTCAGTAATCCTGAAAAAATGATCAATTGCAGTTCTACTGGTAAAGATAACTGCTGAATGATCCAGAATGTTTACTTTATCCTGCCTGAAATCCCGGGCAGGAATTCCTTTTACTTCAATGAATCGCCTGAAATCTATTGCTATACTATGTTTCTCGGCTAAATCAAAATACGGCGATTTGTCATTTTCTGGCTTTGGTTGTGATACTAAGATTTTTTTAATTTTCAATTTCCCAAAAGTTTTTGTGAACACTCAAAAAATCGGCAACTTAACCCAATCAATGGCTAATTTTATCATTACCAAAATCGGAATAATTTCAAGGGCACAAAGATACAAAAACAAATAGAAAAGCGAAATATTTCTTTGGATGGATAACGTTAAATTTCTGAATAACCGTAAAATATAAAAAATGCCCAGCAATATAAAACTGCCTTTTAATGCTACAATTCCCCATTCAGTATAGATATACGGAATAGCAAGTAAAAAAGGAAAAACGATAATGCTGTATGCCTTATTATAAATAAATGTATGAAAAAAATAAGACTTGACTTCCTCGTGTATATTTAAAATATGCGCTATTATCCATGCAAACACCCATTTTAGAAAATACAGTGCAATTACAACACTTGATAAAACAAAAAATGTAGTGAGTTGTGAATATGACATAATTTTAATCCCCATATAATCAAGCCCATGCGCAAACAACAACCCGAGTGTAAGGAAATAAAAAATATTCATTAAAAACGATACTCTCCCAATTACAATGCTGCTTTCGTTGAACAGGTTATCTGCCCGCACACGATTAAAAGCTGATTTCATAAAAACATCTATCTGCCTGCCAAAAACAGTTCGCACATAAAGAAAAAACAACACAAAGCCAATTACAATGCCCAACATAGCATCTGTAGCCTTAAATTGGTTTTTAGAAACCGGGCTATAATTTACAAATGCATTTATTCTTTGCGTGTAATTTTGTTTATGACCGGGTAATTTCACTAGCGGAACAGGCCTTAGTGCCTCAAAACCAGTCTCTTTACTATCTTTCACACATCCACCCGTGAGCGAACTAAAAATATAATCTTTGCCGGTTTCCTGATCGATGGCGGGGCTAACTATTTCTGGTTTAGCTGTTTTTTTGTTTTGTTGAAAAAAATTTGCCTTCGGATTAAAAATATTCAACGGCCGGTAGCCGGGTTTTAAGTGCACAAAACCAGGCAAATAAATATAGGGGTCAATATTTTTCTCCAAAACAACCGGTTCCGGTAATAGAAACTGATCAACAAAATGCTTACCCGTCTTGTTTGCCGGCTCTACGCCTGCTTTTAGTGCATTATAAACCGGCAATTTGCTGCCAGAATTTATCACAAAAGCTGTGTCTGGATTATTGGTTTTATATGATTGCTTTTCAAATGCAGGCATTAGAATTTAATTTTATTCCGGAGTATAAAAATACAAATTTAACGGATTTTCCAGCTAAAGCAACACAAATAAAGCTTTCCTTCCATTACTTAGTGCGTATAATAAAACTCCAATAACTGCATTTCGGCAAGCTCAATGTAAGACGTTATGTTCATTTTGAAAACAGTCGATTACTTCAGTAAACTCCTTGATTTTCAAAATGAACAAGCCTTGTTCTTGAAGTTTTATAATTACGCACGGGATAAAAACATGAGTTTTCTAAGAGATACTACTTATGCATTAACATAAAATTTTCATATTTTTACCTGATTTTTAAAACAATAATTATCAAAAAACACGAATATTTTCCAGAAGTTGCTCATGATTCGCATGAACAAAAACACAAATTCGTGGTGTATGAACATATAAATCGTTGCATAATGAAAAAATTTAATAAACTATACAATGTTTTTATTCCGGTTTTAATTGTAATGCTGGCCATGCAGGCTTGTGTACCGGCAAAACAATTAAAGGAACTACAATACAAACACAACCGGGCTGTTAGCGACCGTGATTCATTGAAGGATGTTAATGAAGAACTTACCGTTGAAAATACCGAAATGGAGGCTGAACTGGAACTTCTAAAAAACCAAAACTCCAGTGTTCGGCAACAGCTTGCCAATGAAATTGATACTTCGAGGCATTTTAAACATCAATATAAAGTGTACAAAAACATGTACGAAGATATGGCCGAAAAGCAGGATGTACTCATAAAAAGCAATCAGGAAGAAACACGTAAGCTTATGGCCGAACTTCAAGTTGCCCGTGAAGACCTCCAACGCAGAGAAGACCGGTTGTACGCACTTCGCGACAGTCTGGCTAAAGAGCGGGGCAAACTCAATGTATCACAGGCACAATTGCAGGAGCGTAACGAAATTTTAGCTGCCCTCGATTCTTCATTGCAACAAAAAGAACGGTCGTTAAAGGCCAAAAGCCAACGTATAAATGAACTTGAACGTATTTTGCAGGCCAAAGACAGTGCCGTAGTTGCACTTAAAAACAAAGTGATGGATGCCTTGCTGGGTTTTAAAAACCAGGGACTAACCGTTACACAGAAAAATGGCAAAGTATACGTTTCACTGGAAGAGAAACTTCTTTTCAAATCTGGGCAGTGGGCAGTAGACCCTAAAGGAAAAGAAGCACTCCGTAAACTCGCAGGTGTACTTGCCACAAATAAAGACGTCAACATCATGATTGAAGGCCACACCGACGATGTGCCGTACAATGGAAGCGGGCCAATAAAAGACAACTGGGATCTGAGTGTTAAGCGGGCCACAAGCATTCTCAAAATTCTGCTCAACGCCGGAAACATTGATCCTCAGCGCCTTATTGCTGCCGGCCGGGGTGAGTATTTGCCCATTGATGATCAAAAAACACCGGAAGCCCGTAGAAAAAACAGGCGCACAGAAATTATTCTCACTCCAAACCTGAACGAACTATTTGAGATCCTTGAAGCGCAATAATGACGCGAAATATGCAACGTATCATTTCTCTTTCACGGTTGCTCACATTGAAAAGAGTGAGCAATTACGTGATTATTGTACTTTATGAACGCATTGCACGCTGGTTTAAAACCGTAAAAACATTAGCACCCTATGCACTTAGCCTGGAGCTCTCGTCAGTTTGCAACCTGAAATGCCCGCAATGCCCGGTGGGCCTGGGTAAAATCAAAAGAGCCGATGCCTTCATCAACACACCGTTGGCCAAAAATATTATTGATGATTTCGCGAGAAAAGGTATTATACTAAATTTATATTTTCAAGGCGAATCCCTTCTTCATCCTTCATTCATCGATATTGCTGAATATGCAGCAAAAAAAAAACTGTTCACAATATTATCAACCAATGCAACACAAATTGATGAAAAAATGGCCGCTCAACTGGTCGGGGTTCCTATAAACAGGATAATTCTGTCTATTGACGGACTTAATCAGGATACCTATGGCGAATATCGACAGGGCGGGCAGGCCAATCAAAGTTGGGGAAGCATTAAAACGCTTGTAAATGCAAGGATGAACAACGGCTCGCCATGGCCGGAAATAATTGTTCAAACCCTGGTCAACCGTTTCAATGAAAACGAACTTGATGCAATTGAAATAAAAGCACGCCAGGCAGGTGCTGACAAGGTTCAATTTAAAACAATGCAATTATACGATGATTACGATTTGTGGCTCCCTGAGGATAATAATTTCCGGAGATACCAAAACGGGAGAATAAAACAATTATCTATCGGAGCATGCTTCAGGGCTTTCAGCAGCATGGTTGTAAGCTCAGATGGAGATTATCTTCCGTGCTGTTTCGATAAAGCAGCAAATCACATAACCGCGGGTCACAACAACTCCTTTAACGAAGCTGTAAAAAGCACGAGACGAAAGAAGTTTCTGGAAAAAATTTATAAAGAAAAACGGCTTCACGCAATTTGCGAAAATTGCCCGGAAGCCATGAAAGTGTATAAAAAAACCGGGAAAAGATAATGCTTCCCGGTTCAAAAGACCTGTTAAACGGTCATAATTTCTTTTTCTTTTACTTCTACCAATTCATCAACTTTTTTGATGTAATCATCGGTGAGTTCCTGCACTTTATCCTGGGCAACTTTTTCTTCATCCTCGGCCAGTCCTTCTTTTTTCATTTTCTTGAACTCCTCGTTGGCATCGCGACGAGCATTGCGGATGCTAACTTTTGCATCTTCGCTCTCTTTTTTCACTTGCTTTACGAGATCGCGGCGGCGTTCTTCTGTTAATGGCGGCACATTAATAATTACAGCTTCGCCATTGTTCATTGGGTTAAACCCCAGGTTTGCACTCATTATGGCTTTCTCGATTGCTTCGATCATACTTTTTTCCCATGGTTGTATACGTATGGTCTGTCCATCGGGTGTATTTACGTTCGAAACCTGACTTAGTGGTGTCATTGAACCATAATAGTCCACCATCACATCGCTTACCAAATGTGGTGTGGCTTTGCCAGCTCTCAGTTTTGACAGTACTTTGTCCAGATGATCAACAGCTTTGTTCATGCGGTCTTTCGCATCATCAAGGAACATTTGAACTTCTTCATTCATGGTGCTATAGTTTTGGGTACGACATTCGAAAATAATAAGGATTCTGTTTTATCCTTTCACAAATTATTTGGCAATTTATAAAAAATACGCTAATGAACATAAATATGGCTACTTTCAAAGTTAATTTTTAACTATGGTACCAATTTTTTCATTACCATCAACCAGTTCTTTGAGGTTTCCTTTTTTATGAAAATCGAATACAACTATTGGCATGTTGTTTTCTTTGCACATTGTAAATGCCGTTAGGTCAAGTATTTTGAATTCATTTTGTAGACATTCATTAAATGTAATGGTTTCAAAACGTTTTGCGTTCGGGTCTTTTTCCGGGTCGGCAGTATAAACTCCGTCTACTCTGGTAGCTTTCACGAGTACATCGGTTTTAAGTTCTACTGCTCGCAATGCGGAAGCAGTATCTGTGGTAAAAAACGGGTTTCCCGTTCCACCACTAACAATAACCACTTCATTATTTTCCAGTGCCTTTATTGCGGCATCACGATCGTAAAGTTTTCCAACGGGTTCCATCCGGATGGCGGTATAAAGGTGTGTGGCAATTCCCAGATTTTGCAGTGCAGATTGGAGTGCAAGGCTGTTGATGACAGTAGCCATCATGCCCATTTGGTCGCCTTTAACTCTGTCGAATCCCTGAGCTGCGCCTTTTAAACCGCGAAAAATGTTGCCTCCGCCAATGACAATGGCAACTTGTACCTTTTGTTTTACAATTTCACTTATTTCTTCAGCGAATGAGTTTAGTGTTTTCGGGTCAATACCGCTTTTTTGTTGTCCCATGAGGGATTCACCGCTCATTTTGAGTAATATCCGCTTCATACGTTTCAGTTAAATATGGTTTTTTTTAATGCTTTCATTAAGGTGAAGATACAAAAAAAGGTTGTGCTGAAAAATTTCTTTTCCTTTGCACAACCCTTAATTTATAACAAGAATATATTTTATGTGTTCAATGTGTAGCGCTCCATAGCAACTACTTTTGCATCGTCTGCATTTTCTTTAATATACTGGGCAACTGTTTTTTTGCCTTCTTTCACAAATTCTTGTTCAAGCAATGTGCTTTCTTTGAAAAATTTGTTCAAACGGCCTGTAGCAATTTTTTCAAGCATTTGCTCTGGTTTACCTTCGTTACGTGCTTTTTCTTTATAGATTTCCATCTCTTTTTCGATCACGTCTTTGGGTACACCGTCTTTATCAATTGCAACTGGAGCCATTGCAGCTATCTGCATAGCTACATCGCGTCCGATTTGGTCATCAACTTCTTTGTCGAACCCAACAATAGAAGCCAGTTTATTTCCCGGGTGAATGTATGCTGTAAGGTCTTCGCCTTTTGCCAGTGTGTAATACGAGAGTTCTATTTTTTCGCCAATGATACCAACCTGCTCGGTAACTTTTTCCTCAACAGTTGTATTGTCCAATTTTAGTTTTTTCAGTTCTTCGAGGTTTGCCGGTTTTTCTTCAAGGGCTTTATCCAGAATCTGGGTTGC
This sequence comes from uncultured Bacteroidales bacterium, assembly GCA_964413185.1. GTDB lineage: Bacteria > Bacteroidota > Bacteroidia > Bacteroidales > Salinivirgaceae > Salinivirga. The sequence continues at coordinate 9,799 of CAYPSX010000064.1, read as the reverse complement.
AAATTTTACAAAGTCTTCGTTTTTGGCTACGAAATCGGTTTCGCAATTGAGAGTAACGATAGCTGCGTGTTTGTTGTCGTCTGCAACTTTTGCCAAAACAACACCTTCTGTAGCTTCGCGGTCTGAGCGTTTTTTAGCTACCTCTTGTCCGCGTTCGCGAATAACTTTAATAGCATTATCAAAATCGCCGTTGGCTTCTTCGAGGGCTTTTTTGCAGTCCATCATTCCGGCGCCGGTCATTTTCCGCAGTTTTGCAACATCTGTAGCTTTAATAGCCATGATATATATATTTTAAGGATTATTAACTATTCTGATTTTTCTTCTGTTTGGTCGGAAGATTTTTCCTGAGTTTTAGGCTTTTTCTCAGTTTGGTCGCTGGCTTTAACCTGGCTTTTTGGTTCCTCGGTTTTTTCTTTCGATTCACTCTTTACTTTAGCCGGTTCTTTACGAGCGCTGGTTTTTTTAGCTTTCGGGGCTTGCTTGTTCGTTTGTTTCTTTTCTTTTGCAGGTCCTTCTTTTTCTTTTTCAGCTTTGCGTTCGTTCAGGCCTTCTTTAATTGCACCTGTTACCACATCGAGAATAACAGCAATTGATTTTGCAGCGTCGTCGTTTGCAGGAATAGCGTAATCAACGAGGTTTGGATTTGAGTTTGTATCTACAATTGCAAATACAGGGATATTCAATCGGCGGGCTTCAGCCACGGCGATATTTTCTTTTTGTATATCAACAACGAACATTGCTGCGGGCAATCTGTTCAGATCGGCAATAGAGCCAAGGTTTTTCTCCATTTTAATTCTCTGACGAGAAATTTGGAGACGTTCTCGCTTTGAGATATGTCCAAAAGTTCCGTCTTTTTCCATTTTCCCTAATGCGTTCATACGTTTTACTGCACGTCGTACAGTTGGGAAGTTTGTGAGCATTCCACCTGACCAACGTTCAGTTACATAAGGCATGTTTGTGGCACTTACTTTTTCGGCTACAATTTCTTTTGCCTGTTTTTTTGTGGCTACAAACAGGATTTTACGTCCTGATTTGGCGATTTGCTTCATGGCATTGGCTGCATCTTCCAGTTTTACAACTGTTTTGTGCAGGTCAATTATATGGATTCCATTGCGCTCCATAAAAATGTAGGGCGCCATATTGGGGTTCCATTTTCTTTTTAGGTGGCCAAAATGGGCACCTGCTTCGAGTAAATCGTTAAATTGAATTTTAGTCGTCATAATTTTTTTTAATTACAAGTTTACTTTCTTTTTAAAGGCAACCAGCAAGTAGCTCAACATATTGAGATCTTACCAGTTTAGATGCTAAACTTGAGTGTCCAAAACGGCATATATTAACGTTTTGAGAACTGGAATTTCTTGCGTGCCTTTTTCTGACCTGGTTTCTTACGTTCAACTTCACGTGGATCACGTACAAGAAAACCTTGATCTTTCAATTGTTTTTTGTCATCCGGATTAATTTCTACCAAAGCGCGTGATATGGCAAGTCTGGCAGCTTCTGCCTGACCAAAAACGCCACCACCTGACATGGTGATTTTAACATCGTATACACCCATTTTGTCGAGTAGGCGCAACGGTTGTTCTACCAAATACTGCATGTTTTGCGTTGTGAAAAAATCTTTGTACTCACGTTTGTTGATTGTGATTTTTCCACTTCCTTCAGTAGTGTATGCACGTGCAATTGCAGACTTTCTCCGTCCGATTGTTCTTACAACTTCCATACTTACAGTTTAATTGAATTTAGATTAATAGTTTTTGGCTTTTGAGCTTTGTGCTTATGCTCTGTTCCAACATTCACATAGAGGTTATTCATTAACCTTGCAGCCAAACGGTTTTTTGGTAACATACCTTTTACTGCATGCTCTACCAATGATTTTGGCTTTTTGGCTAACATTTCCTCTGCTCTAAGTTCACGTTGTCCTCCGGGATATCCTGAATAACGGATATATTTTTTATCCGTCCATTTGTTACCGGTAAGTTTTACTTTCTCGGCATTCAATACTATCACATTGTCTCCGCAGTCCACGTGTGGCGTAAATTCGGGCTTGTTTTTTCCGCGCAAAATTTTTGCAACGGCAGAAGCAAGCCTTCCCAGCGATTGATTTTCAGCATCGATCACAACCCATTCTTTGTGAACGGTTTCTTTGTTTGCCGATACTGTTTTGTAGCTTAATGTATCCACTCTTCCTCCTGTTTTGATTACACTATAAATAATTAAAATCTATTTTGAGCATGCAAAAATACAATCTCTAATCAAAACATCCAATTTTATAAACAATTAATTGTTGATAAATTTCTGATTTAAAAAGAAAAAGAACTAAAAGACTGAAAATTGCAGGGTTTGTTTGACCTTGATTAGGAAAAAAATCCCTTCTGTGTTAATTCCTCATCAGATATCAAATATCCATAATAAGATTTCATAAGATTCACTTTGCTTTATACCGATTAACCCACGCCGGGTCGTTTATGGCCTTAAGAAAAGATATGAGGCTGTCGCCATAAATTAAATCTGCCGGATGATTCATCCCAAAAGGCTTAAGCATTTTCATTTGTGACGGTGTAGGGATTAGTGTACCGCCGGCCCAACCTGGAATTTTCTTTTTCCCAAAAGGGTACTCCGGGTATCGAACTTTCCAGATAAATTGGAATGATTCCGGGTCTATTTTATGCTTGTTGAATAAATTTTCTTTATCGGGATTAGCTTTTGATTCTGTATTGCCTGAAAACTGACTCATAAAAGAATTTTGTGTCAGAACTTGATAATTTTCTGTTGAATCGTAAAAAAATGTATAAATAACGTAAGTAACAGCTTTACTTTGAGAAGTGGGATTTAGCCGTATGCCAAAGTAGTGTTTGGCATAAACCGGCTCCTCATGGCTTCCTCTTTCTTTCGGAATAATTACCTGCGAATTGGAAACTAAAACCTGCAAAATCAGTATAAATAATATGCTTGTTCTTTTCATTATTATATGAATGATAATTGGCAGTGCAAGTTAATCAATAATTCGTGGGTAATCAACTTTCAAATTATTATTGAAAACATTACTTTTATAGGTATAATATTTCGCTAATATGGAAGACTCAAAAAAATTCTCTCACAACGTTTCTTTTGAAAAAAACTCACTGATGCCTCAGGAGGAAAAACTTGAGCAAAAAAAGAAAAGCCGCCAGCTTGTAATTGGCGTTCCTAAAGAATCGTCGCCGGACGAAAACCGTGTAGCCCTTGCTCCTCATGCCGTAGAACTATTAGTGAAATACGGGCACAGGGTGATGGTTGAAAAAGAAGCCGGCGCACAGGCAAACTTTAGCGATCAGGAATATGCAGAAATGGGCGGTGAAATTATCAGTACACAAAAAGAAGTTTTACAAGCCGATATTATTATTAAAGTAGCCCCGCTTTCGAAGAAAGAAATTTCTTTGCTGAAAGGTAAACAGCTCATTATTTCTTCGTTGCAAATTAGCACCCAGGACAAAAATTACTTCAAAGATCTGCAACAAAAGAAAGTCACTGCCATTGCGTACGAATTTATGAAAGATCGCGAAAACAGAATCTTCCCGATTACAGAAACCATGAGCGAAATTAGCGGAAGCACATCAATACTGATTGCGGCAGAATATTTAAGCAACATTAACGATGGTAAAGGCGAAATGCTGGGTGGAATATCGGGTGTAAGCCCCACAGACGTAGTTGTTTTGGGAGCAACCACAGCAGGTGAGTTTGCTGTGCGTACAGCGCTGGGGCTTGGTGCTTCGGTCAAATTATTTGACAGTTCCATTATTAAACTGAGACAACTGCAACGAGATTTGGGACAACAAATTTTCACCAGTATTATTCAGCCACGGGTTGTAAAAAAAGCACTTAAAACAGCCGATGTGGTTATTGGAGCGTTGCCCATGGTAGACGACATGCCGTTTCTCGTAAGCGAAGAGGCCGTAATGACCATGAAGCGTAATTCGGTTATTATTGATATTGGCATTGACCACGGAGGATGCTTTGAAACTTCGCAGGTTTCTTCGCACAAGCGACCAATATTTAAAAAATATAATGTGGTTCATTATTGTGTGCCCAATATTCCATCGCGGGTTTCGCGTACTGCATCTTATGCTTTGAGCAATATTTTCGGCCCGCTCCTGTTGGAAATTGGAGAGTGTGGAGATTTTCGTTACATGCTCCGGGATAACAAAGGAATGCGCAATGGTGTTTATTTATACAACGGGATTTTGACTAAAGAACGCATTGGCAGGCGTTTTGGGCTTGCGAGCCGTGATATTGACTTACTCATGGCTGCGTTTTAAAAATCAATTTTGGGTTCTTCGCCTTCAAAAGCCAAAGCTTCATTGAAATAGTCGTTGAAAGGTTTGAGTTTTTTCAGCTTATCAACCACATAAGCAATGTCCTCATTTTCAATAACCTCTGTAGAAAATGCATGAGTTCCCAGAAAATCTTTATACCGAAGCAAATCAATATCCGGATGATTTTTTGGAAAATCACGCGGAGCCGTTTTTAACTGCGATCCCTGCATATTCCCGTAAACTTTTCTAAATGCTGGTTCACTAATAACTCTACGCAAATCTTCAGCATTATAATCAATTTGCTGCCGGACTTTTTTTAGTTGTGGTGCGTCCGGATGATAAAGTCCTCCGCCCAGAAAACAACCACCGGGCTCAACATGTACATAATATCCGGCTTTTGAACTTTTTCGGCCGCCCTCTGCCATAAACGCGCCAAAATTCGTTTTGTACGGACGTTTATCTTTCGAAAAACGCACATCGCGATAAATCCTGAACATACATGCTTTTGCTGTTATTCCATTTACCTGTGTATCGAATTGACTTATACCACCAATAATGGCATCTACAATTTTTTCGAAAGACTTTCGGGCTTTTTGGTACTCTGTTTTATGTGAATGAAACCATTCGCGATTATTGTTTTGAGTTAATTCTGTTAAAAATGGAATTATATTGTTCATAATTGATCTAATTTAGTTAGATAAAACAAACATAAAAATAGTTAGTTTTGTGAGAACAAACATTTTTATGAAAGAAATAAGCACTAAAAAATACGGGGTCGTTATTGTCGCAGGGGGCTCAGGAAAAAGATTTGGCGGAGAGTTGCCAAAACAATTTTTACCAGTCAGAGATAAACCCGTACTAATGCGAACCATAGAGCAGTTTCACAAAACCTTTTCCGGAATTCATATTGTAGTTGTACTGCCGGGTTCCCACATTGATGTATGGAATAAACTATGCAGTGAACATAATTTTTCCATTGATCACACCATCGTTCAAGGCGGAAAAGAACGGTTTTGGTCGGTAAAAAACGGGCTTAATGCCCTCTCTGAGTGTGAACTTGTGGCTGTTCACGATGGTGTGAGACCTCTTGCATCGGAGGCTCTTATTGCAAAATGTTTTGAAACTGCTCAACGCCACGGAACATGCGTTCCGGTAATTCCGGAAACTGACTCCCTACGGAAAGGGAACTTTTCTAACAATCAGCCTGTATGCCGTAAAAATTTATACAGAGTTCAAACTCCGCAGGTGTTCAAGTTTTCATGGTTAAAAAAATCTTACAACCAGCCCTTCAGCGAAAACTTCACCGATGATGCATCGGTTGTTGAACGTGCAGGTTTTCAAATTATACTAACTGAAGGAGAAGAAGAAAACATTAAAATTACGCAACAAAAAGATTTGGATTTGGCAGAATTCTTCCTTAAAAAACAGCTTTAATGTTTATTTGCATAGCAGTATAAACAATTATGTCGGCACGTATTATACGCTCCAATATCTTTAGACGGTATACAATGGCAGTGTTTTCTTTGCGACTTATCATCCGGCAGGGGATTCTCTTCATTGAATAAATTGTTTCTTCCCAGAAAATTCATCAATGCTTCATTGCCAGGAAATATTTTTGCCAGCAACTGATCATCTATACAGCGAGCAGGGTTAATTCCATATTCAGAATAGTCAGCATCCATAGCACAAGCCTGAACTGAAAAACCGGGGTCTTGTTTTTGCCATTCTTTTTGCAAGTGCGACAGGTATTTTAAAATTTCTTGCTGAGCTTCATCGGGAGGAATCAATTGATTTGCATCTCCTTTCAGTTCGGGGAAGTTAGACAACAACCTTTGTTTTGCCGCTGTATAATGATTTAGCGTTAAAAAACTAAATGTCAGCCTTTGTGTATATCCTTTAAGCCGCTCAGCTACAAACTCAATTCGCTCAATTATATTTTCTGCACGAGTTCCCGGCAACAATAGTATAGGATCGAACCGCCATAGCATGCGCTCTTTTCCAAAACTCTCAGCAAAATTTTTAAATGTATTTATTCGTGTATCAACATCTGGAACATTAGGTTCAAGCCCCGTGTCATCATAATAATTAAGTGTAAATTGCATATAAAAATCGTGGCGAAAAGTTGTGAGGTACGAATAAAAAGGTTCCGGGTTTTTGCTCCAAAAAACAAAGGCCGAAGCATTTTGGAGGCTTATGAAATAATCTTTGCCTGAAAAAGGGTTACGGCGTTTCACAAATCCGTTTTCAATTTGCTTCTGGAACCAATCTCCGTAAAAAGCAGGGATGTCAGTAGCGCGACTTGCAGAAATAACAGCAGGGGCAGAAGCCTTGACCTCTGCCCCGTCAACATTAATTTTTATTATTGGAATAATGCCTGGTTTAGGCATAAATTTGTGCTTTTAGCGATCAAAACCTCCGTACTTGCGTAAGTCTTCGCGCGGATTAATGCACATGACAGGAATTTTGGCACTGTTTGCAATAATATACTGCTCGTTTGCGCCCACCATATAGTCTTTAAACCCAATATTTTTGGTGGTCATTACAACAATAAGATCGGCATGATTTTCTTTAGCAAAAGAAATTGTAGCATCAGGGAACTTTTGCCCGCTACGATTCTCCAAAATGTCGTATTTAATTTTATATTGACTGAGCATTTTTTTGGCATACATCAGGTTTCGATTGATACGTAACCTGATATGATCATCGTTTACCGAGTTCTTAAAGAACAAAATTTCACTTCTGTAATACCTGGCTAAATAGATAACCCAGGGAATTTGTTCTTTATTTTCATTTTTAAAGTCAATTGGAACTACAATCTTATTAAACGGGCTTTCGCTGGGTGGCGATTGCACAACAACAAAAGGAACAAGGGAGCCGGCAATTACTTTTAACGCCCAACTTCCGGTAAGTTTTTGCATGCCACGCATTCCGTGCGTTCCCATAATTACCATATTGGCTTCAATTTCGGAAGCAACAGAACTAATAGTAGTAAATATTGTACCTTCTTTAACTATTATAGAAGGTTTTATTCCATACTCAATATCTGTATTAATGGCCGTATCTTCAAGTTTTTTTGTGGCTTCGGCAGACTCTTTGCTGTTTTTTACGATATGAATCAATGTAATATCATTATCGACAATTTTGGCGATACGAATAGCATGTTGAAGTGCGTATCCGGAAACTTCAGTGAAATCCCACGTTACCAATATCGATTTGCGTTCCATATTTTCTTAGTTTATATACGAAATTAAGTAAATTTATTATACCATTCCATTTTTTTTATACAGATATATTATAAAACAAAATAATAAGACAAATATTATTTTTGTAAAATAAATAAATTATTGGATTAAAAACGCACAAAACAGGGGTAGAAAGTGTTAATTTTGTATGTTGCCAAATAGGTATATCTTTGTGCCCGAAAATTATAGCAGCCAGCAGTAGTTTAGAGGGAAAATTGATAAAAGATTTGTGTGAAAGCTGGTGTAATAATCATTTTACTTATGATGGATAAAATTAGAAATTTTAGTATTATAGCCCATATCGACCACGGTAAAAGTACGTTGGCCGACAGGATGCTGCAATTAACAAGAACTGTGGATGAGCGTGATTACAAGGATCAAATGCTTGACGACATGGATCTTGAGCGCGAGCGGGGCATTACAATAAAAAGCCATGCCATTCAGATGCGTTATGAGCACGGTGGCATAGATTACAGGCTTAACCTGATTGACACACCCGGCCATGTTGATTTCAGTTATGAAGTATCGCGCTCAATAGCTGCGTGCGAAGGCGCATTGCTGATAGTTGATGCCACACAGGGAATACAGGCTCAAACCATTTCGAACCTTTACATGGCTATAGAACACGATTTGGAAATTATTCCGATTGTGAACAAAATAGATTTGCCCAATGCAATGATCGATGAAGTGAAAGACCAGATTGTGGATATGGTTGGCTGTGATCGTGATGATATTATTGAGGCTTCGGGAAAAACAGGTCAAAATGTAGAGCTTATTCTGGAAGCCATTGTTAACAAGGTCCCTCATCCTAAAGGAGATATCAAAGCACCACTCCAATGCTTAATTTTCGATTCGGTTTTTAATTCATATCGTGGCATTATTGCCTATTTTAAAATTATGAACGGAACTCTGCGCAAAGGCGATCATGTAAAATTTGTGAACACAGGCCATGAATACACTGCAGACGAAGTAGGCGTTCTGGGGGTTGGCATGAAACCCGAAAAAGAGCTCAGTGCCGGCGATGTAGGTTATATAATTAGTGGTATAAAGACCTCAAAAGAAGTCAAAGTCGGAGACACCATAACGCACGTTGGGCGGCCATGCGACAAAGCCATTTCCGGCTTCGAAGACGTTAAGCCCATGGTGTTTGCCGGAATTTACCCGGTAGATGCCGATGATTACGAAGATTTGCGCAACTCAATTGAGAAACTGCAATTGAACGATGCTTCCCTCACGTTTGAACCCGAAGCATCGGCTGCACTTGGCTTTGGTTTTCGTTGCGGATTTTTAGGATTGCTCCACATGGAGATAATCCAGGAACGATTGGATCGTGAATTTGATATGGACGTAATTACCACGGTTCCCAACGTATCGTACAATGTGTACACAAAAGATGAAGAAGTAACCGAAGTACATAACCCGTCGGGACTCCCTGAAGCCACAGCCATAGACCGTATTGAAGAACCTTTTATATCAGCCCAGATTATTACGCATGCCGATTACATCGGGCCCATTATGAAATTATGTATTGATAAACGCGGCGAACTGAAAAACCAGATATTTTTGACCGGGAACCGGGTCGAGATATCATTTAAGATGCCATTGGCTGAAATCGTCTTTGACTTTTACGATAAACTAAAAAGCGCTTCCCGCGGTTATGCATCTTTCGATTACCAAACAAGCGAATATCGCCCGGCCAAATTGGTCAAACTCGACATACTGCTCAATAGCGAAAGTGTTGATGCCCTTTCCACACTTATTCACGAAGCAAATGCTTATGATTTGGGGCGTAAAATGTGTGTAAAACTCAAAGAACTCATACCCCGCCAACAGTTCGATGTAGCCATTCAGGCTGCCATTGGTGCAAAAATTATTGCCCGTGAAACTGTAAAAGCCGTACGAAAAGACGTTACCGCGAAATGTTATGGCGGCGATATTACCAGAAAACGCAAACTGCTCGAAAAGCAGAAAAAAGGTAAAAAACGCATGCGCCAGGTAGGTAATGTAGAAGTACCACAGAAGGCATTCCTTGCAGTACTAAAATTAGATTAACTACACGATAAAGATAAGATAATGCAAGTCCCGAGGGCTTGCATTTTTTTTGCCAAATTATAAGTAACTAAAGTTTCGCACATGATTTTATGTGCATAAAATCAAGCTGTTGAGTTTCTGTTTGTTTGCTTACTCTTCTATATATCAGCACCTTACATTCTTCCATTTTTGTAACTATGCGATATTTTTTATTTCTAACCTTTTTTCAAATAA
>CAYPSX010000063.1:0-18588 GCA_964413185.1 uncultured Bacteroidales bacterium | reverse complement strand
ACTGATGCGAATGAAAAGTATAACGAAGTTAGCGGACTTTATAGACAGACTCTACCTAACGTCTGTTATTGTTGAATATGCTCTTCAAAAAGTTCATAAATTAAATTAGGTTCAAATCCGCGCGACGTCATGAAACGAAATATTTTCTGTTTTACGCCGGCTATGTTTTGCTCCTTAACTGTTGCCGTTTTTTTCTTCATCAGAACGATAGCGATTTCCACATACTCTTCAGGATCAATGTTTTGAATGGTTTGCGATATTATATTTTGTGGAATTTGCTTTTGTGCCAATGCATATTTAATTTTTAATTTTCCCCATTTATCAAATTTGAATTTATCGTTGACAAATGCGTTAGCAAAACGGGTTTCATCTATAAAATTCTCTTGCACAAGATGATGGATTATATCGTTGTATAATTCTTCGGGGGTTTGCCACTGGGCTAATTTTTGCGTTACGTCGGAAATACAATGTTCCGAACGGCTGCAATAACGCATAGCTTTGCTTAAATAGTGGTTTAATTGGTTTTTGTTTTCCATTTTTCAGCAGTTACAAATCGGTCTTTTCCGTGAATATCTTTATGTATATCAACTTTATAAAAATTTGATTTAAACAGTTGAGCGGTTTCCTGCCCGTGTGCTTCATTAATTTCAACAGCCAACAGCCCGCCGAAATTGAGGTGCTCTCCGGCTACATTAATTATTGAACGGTAATACAGCAATGGATCATCATCAGGTACGTACAGCGCTTTGGCAGGCTCGAAACGGGTTACATTTTCGAGCATTTTTGTTTTTTCCAGGTTCTTGACATACGGAGGATTGCTTACAACTACGTCGAATTTACCTGCATGCTCTATTTGACCTGCGTGTATATCGGCAATTTGAAATTCTGTGTTTGACTTTAACTTTCGGGCATTTTGCCGTGCAACATCCAGGGCTTTTTCGGATATATCGATCCCCAGCGCGTGTGTTTTCAGGGCAAGTTGCAGCGAAATTGCAATACATCCGGAGCCGGTGCCCAGATCGACAATTCGCTTTGCCTGCGGTCTTTTTTGTAAAATCAGGGATACGAGCTCTTCTGTTTCGGAGCGTGGAATAAGCACATTTTGGTTGACAAAAAATTTGTGGTTACAAAACCAGGCTTCTTCTAATATATATTGTATGGGTTCATTTTTCATGAGTCGCAGCACAACATTTTCCATGTTTTGCTGAACAGTATCAGGCACGTCATCATTCTCTTGTAAATAAAATAATGTTCTGCTTAGATTTGCATAGTGTTCTACGGCAATAAAAAACAGGCTGCTGACCTCATTGGGGTCAGTTAATGATGATAATTTGCTGCGGAATAAATTAAATAGTTGCCGATAGGTCATTCAAAATATACGTTAACTTTGCAAATATATGAATGATTGCAGGTTGACGACCTTTTATATTTGTTTTTTATGCAGGAAAATTTGAAAGATTTTGATGAAGACATGATGCAGCGCTGCTTTCAGCTTGCAAAAAACGGATTGGGGCATGTAGCGCCAAACCCAATGGTGGGTTGTGTGATAACGCACAGGAATAAAATAATTGGAGAGGGATTCCACCGGCAATATGGAGAGCCTCATGCTGAGGTTAATGCCATTCGGTCGGTTAAAGATAGTTCACTTCTGGCTGATTCTACGCTGTATGTAAACCTTGAGCCTTGCGCACATTATGGAAAAACGCCCCCCTGTGCAGATTTAATTGTTTCGAAAAGCATTCCTAGAGTTGTGATTAGCAATGTTGATCCGCATGCCAAAGTGGCAGGCAAAGGCATTGAGAAGCTTGAAGCAGGCGGTTGCAAGGTGTCTCATGGGTTATTAAAAAAAGACGGGTGGTTTTTAAACCGGCGATTTTTTACTTATCATACAAAAAAGCGACCATGGATTATTTTGAAATGGGCCGAAAGTGCTGACGGTTATATTGACTTGAAGCGCGAAGCAAAAGATGGCAAGGCTCCACAATGGTTAACCAATCAAACAGCAAAGCATCTTGTACATAAATGGCGCAAAGAAGAACAAGCCATATTGGTTGGCAGTAATACGACTATTTTGGATAATCCGCGTTTAAATACGCGGGAATGGTGGGGTAATTCTCCGGTTCGTATTCTCATTGATCCTGATTTGAGTGTTCCCGGGGAATCTCATTTGCTTGACAACAGCCAGCCGACTTTAGTTTTTAATTATACACGTGCTTCTAAAAACGGACAAACAGAATATATTAAAATGCCGGGTAGCCAAACCATTATTGAACAAGTTCTGGAGGCTCTATACGCACGGGGTATTCAATCTGTAATTGTTGAAGGTGGCGCCATGGTGCTGAATAGTTTCATTCGGGAAGGTTACTGGGACGAAGCGAGAAGATTTATTGGGGAAATTCATTTAGGAAATGGCGTAAAAGCACCTGATTTCCATGAAAAACCTTCAGAATCTGGTTTTGTGGGCAACGCCATATTGCATACTTACTTTAACCCGGAAGATGCCCGGTGAATAGATGTCTATCAGATAGTTCTGTTAAGGCTTGACGATTTTTTATTGTTTGATATGTAGTTAAATACGCGTTTTTTGAAGTCGTTTTTATCTTCATCGAGAAATCCTACTTCGATGGGCACATAATAGATGGGTAGCGATGCTTCTTTGAAATGGGTACTATCGCTTATGCGTACGGCGTCTTTTTCTGTTGTGATAATTATTTTGTGGTCGGCATCAATATTATCGAATTCTTTGAGTATGCGTTTTACATCTTTTTGCCCATAGTTTCTGTGATCGTTGAACCGAATGTGGTTTATATTTTCAAAATGTTGTTGCAAATGTTCATATAGAGGTACCGGGTTTGCCACGCCGGTTACCAGTAGGATTTGCGTATTCATTTGTTTGGCTTTTTCAATTGTAAGTTCCTTATCGTTAAAAAATACGCGTGTAAGTTCGCCATACTTCAGGTATGTAAAATACAATCCCTGGTAGGGAAATAATTTCATTTCTTTTTCAATAATGCGGCGATCAATTGGTTTGATATCTTTTGGAGCTTTTGTAACAATTACAATATTGGCGCGCTTTTTTTCGTACATACTTTCCCGCAGCCGGCCATACGGAAGGATATAATCTTTTTCCAGGGGTTGATTAAAATCGACCAACAGAATTGACAGGCCGGGTTTTACGTATCTGTGTTGATATGCATCATCGAGTAAAATAACGTCGGGGTCGAAGCCTGCGGCACCTTTCATAAGTTTTTGTACTCCGCGAACACGGTTTGCATCGACTGCCATGGCTACATCGGGAAATTTCCGTTTTATTTGGCGCGGTTCGTCGCCAATTTCTGTTGAGGTTGATTCGTTTGTTGCGGCTATAAAGCCTTTGGTTTTTCTTTTGTACCCTCTGCTGAGCACGGCCACTTTATGGTCTTGCTGTAAAGTTCTCACGAGATATTCAACGTGGGGTGTTTTACCGGTTCCGCCAACAGTAATATTACCCACTACGATTAGTGGGATATTGAACTCTCTGGAGGGTAAGAGATTCAGGTCAAAGAATTTATTACGCATCCAAACAGCAAAACTGTAAAAGAAGGAGAAAGGAAGAAGTAGCCACCGAAACATAGGTTGATATTTTAATTTGACAAAATTAACCAAAAAAAGGCAATTTGCCCGTGTAAAGTTATTACTTTCTGATGAAACAAAAAAGGCGCACTGTATTAGTGCACCTTTTTTTTATTGTGGTTATGTGCTTATTTCACTTCTTCGAAGTCAACATCTGTTACTTCGTCGTCGCCGCCTTTGCCTTTTTTCTTGGCGTCGTCGGCCTGACCTCCTTGTTGCTGTTGTTGCTGTTGCTGGCCAGCCTCTCCTTGTTGCTGGGCATTGTAGATTTCTTGTGATGCTGCTTGAAATACTGTATTTAGTTCTTCAATAGCTTTATCAATTTCATCTACGTTTTGGTTTTTGTGTGCTTCTTTTAATTTGTTCAAAGCATCTTCGATTGGCTTTTTCTTATCGGCCGGAATTTTATCGCCAATTTCCTTGAGTTGTTTTTCTGTTTGGAAAATGGTAGCATCGGCCTGATTGATTTTATCGATTTTTTCTTTGGCTTTTTTATCTTCTTCGGCGTTGGCTTCAGCTTCTTTTTTCATTTTTTCTATTTCGCTGTCGCTAAGGCCTGATGAAGCTTCGATTCGGATACTTTGTTCTTTACCGGTACCTTTATCTTTGGCATTTACATTCATGATACCGTTTGCATCAATATCGAATGTTACTTCGATTTGTGGTACTCCGCGTGGTGCGGGTGGTATGTTGTCGAGGTGGAATCGTCCAATGGATTTATTGTCTTTGGCCATTGAGCGCTCACCTTGCAGCACGTGTATTTCTACTGATGGCTGATTGTCGGCAGCGGTTGTAAATGTTTCTGATTTTTTGGTTGGTATGGTTGTATTAGCTTCGATGAGTTTTGTCATTACTCCACCCATTGTTTCGATACCTAATGAAAGTGGGGTTACATCGAGCAGCAATACATCTTTTACGTCTCCTGTAAGTACTCCGCCCTGAATTGCGGCACCGATAGCTACAACTTCATCGGGGTTTACACCTTTTGAAGGTTCTTTTCCGAAGAAGTTTTTTACCAGGTTTTGAATTGCAGGGATACGTGTTGAACCACCAACGAGTATTACCTCATCGATATCGGCGTTGCTCAAACCGGCGTCTTTCATTGCGGTTTTGCATGGTCCGAGTGTTGCCTGGATAAGTTCATCGGCGAGTTGTTCGAATTTTGAACGGCTCAGTGAACGTACGAGGTGTTTGGGCACGCCGTCGACGGGCATGATGTATGGTAAGTTAATTTCTGTGCTTGAGGAGCTTGATAGTTCGATTTTGGCTTTTTCGGCAGCTTCTTTGAGGCGCTGCATTGCCATTGGGTCTTTTGTAAGGTCGGCTCCTTCGTCTTTTTTAAATTCATCGACGAGCCAGTCAATAACAACTTCGTCGAAGTCGTCTCCACCGAGGTGTGTATCTCCGTTGGTTGATTTTACTTCGAAAACGCCTTCGCCGAGTTCGAGTATGGAAATGTCGAATGTACCTCCACCGAGGTCGAATACGGCAATTTTCATGTCTTTATCGCGCTTGTCGAGGCCATAAGCGAGTGATGCTGCTGTAGGCTCGTTTATGATGCGCTCTACTTTTAATCCGGCAATTTCGCCTGCTTCTTTAGTGGCCTGGCGCTGTGAATCGTTGAAGTATGCCGGAACAGTAACAACTGCTCTGGTTACTTCCTGACCGAGGTAGTCTTCTGCGGTTTTCTTCATTTTCTGAAGCACCATTGCAGAAATTTCCTGTGGTGTATATTTACGATCGTCAATTTTTACTCGTGGGGTATTGTTGTCTCCTTTTACTACTTCGTATGAAGTTCTTTTTACTTCTTTTGTAACGTTTTCGTAGGTTTCGCCCATAAAACGTTTTATGGAGGCTACTGTTTTTTGCGAGTTTGTAATAGCTTGTCGTTTGGCCGGGTCTCCGACTTTACGTTCTCCGTTTTCGACAAAAGCTACCATTGATGGTGTTGTACGTTTCCCTTCGCTGTTGGGAATTACAACGGGTTCGTTACCTTCCATTACGGCAACGCATGAATTTGTTGTTCCTAAATCAATTCCTATAACTTTGCTCATATTGTGTGCGTTTTAAATTTTTAAATTTCGAGTTTTCACACAATATGTTTCAAGGTTTATGCCACAGGTTTTTTTGCGGTTTTTTGCGCAAAATTGACATTTTTGACTACAAATACGGTCTTTTTTATGTCATAGTGGCAAGATGGTGATGCTTTTTAGTTCTACTTTGACAGATTAAGCCGGGGTTTGATTTTTCGCTTTTTTTGCCCCGACTAAAGGGAGAAAGCCGAAAAATCAACCCGTTCCCTTTACGGTCAAGGGCAAATCGGGTTGATTTTGGCAATTTCCTTAAATGTGTCAAAGTAGAATTAGCGACAAACATATATTATTTTACGGGTTATCGGCTCTGGTATTTGTGATTTTAACGCCGAGCACGACAATGTCGTCGACTTGTATTTCGTGACCTTCTTCGATCCAGTCCATGATTTTTTTGTCGAGTATTTCTTTTTGTTCTTCCATGGGTTTTTTGTGGATTTCCATGAGGAGTTTTTTGAATGCTTTTGACATGAACTTACGCCTGTTTGGGCCTCCAAACTGGTCTACGTAGCCATCGGAGAAGGTATAAAGTTGCATATCGGTATTAATTTCTACTTTTTTTGTTTGGAAAGGATCGTTTTTAATGTGTATTCCGATTGGCATTTTGTCAGCTTTAACTTCTACGAGTATGTGTGTATCGTTAAATACGGGTCGTTTGGGAAGTTTGGAATCATCTCCATCGGCAATGGCTTGTTTTTCTTCTTCGGTTTGTTCACGGATGATATAAAGCGGGTTGTTTGCCCCGGCAAAGTTGATTGTTTTTGTTTCGTTATCAATTACATATAATGCCAGGTCCATTCCGTCTTTGGCTTTTACATCGTCGCCTTCTTGTTTTAGCGCTTCTATAACGTGTGCTCTGAGATGGTTGAGTATTTCGCCGGCCTCGGTTGTAAAGTTTTTATTTACAATTTCGTTAAAAAATGACATGCCGAGCATGCTCATAAAGGCTCCCGGAACTCCGTGTCCGGTGCAGTCTGCAGCTACCAGAATGGTTTTTTGTTTTATTTGTGTCATCCAATAGTAGTCGCCACTCACGATATCGCGTGGTTTGAACAACACAAAGTGGTCGGGTACAGCGTTGTCGAGCATTTCTTTAGATGGCAGCAAAGCTTGCTGAATGCGGCTTGCATATTGGATACTGTCTGTTATGCTTTGGTTTTTATCGGCAATTTCATCGCGTTGTTTTTCTATTTCTTCTTTTTTCTCGACGATTTCGGCTGTACGTTCTTTGACGATTTCTTCGAGGCGTTCTTTTTCTTTTTGCAGGGCTCTTGTTCTCCATTGGACAAGGAAGTATACCAGGAATACGAGTGCGATTACATATCCTATTATTGCCCAAATTGTTTGATACCACGGGGGTAAAATTCGGAAATCGTAGGCTCCTGCTTCGCTTTCAATGTCCATATCAAATACGGAAATATTACTCTCTATGCCGTAAACATTGCGGGCTTTTACCTGAAATTTATATTTACCGGACGGCAGGTTTGTATATTCTTTTTCTGTTTTCAGTGACCATGACGACCATTCTTTGTCGTAACCATCAAGCTTGCAGCTATACAGGGTTTCATCTTCTTTCTCGTAAAATGCAGCGGCATAGGTGAAGCTGATGTCGTTCATTCTGTATTTGAGGGCTATTTCGCCCATTCTTTGTTTTTGTTCCAGTAACTGGGTTTCATTCAGATAATCGCCACCAAACAAAATGGAGTCGTTGCCAAGTTTTACTGAACGAATGAAACATTTAAAGTTACGATTGGGAATTTGTTTTTTGCTATTCTTTTTATAAGAAAGCAGGCCTTTTGATGACCCAAGCCAAACCACATCCTTTTCCGGATAAATTACATCGATTTGCACATCGGGCAGTCTGTTAAAAATTGCTGTGTCATAAAGGCTAATTGTTCCATCGTTTTTTAACCGCCTTATTCTTTGTTTGTTTCCTTTAAACATATTCATATAAACGTAGTCGCTATCGAACCCGATGGAGGAAACTCCCATGTTTGTATTATTGCAGAGCTTATTATACTGCTTTTCCGGAACAAATTTTTCCTGTATCGTGTCATATTGGAAAAAGCCTTCTTTACAAATCAGATATAATCTATTATTATGATAGTATAAAAAATTCATTGATTTACTGAGGACTCCGTCTTTTTTGCCCAGGTATGTTATTGAGTCGTCATCAGGTGTAAAGCGACCAATTCCGTTAAAGGAAGTTGCGACCCAGTATTTATTGTCGAAACGGTACATTGATCTTGCTTTAGAAACGGTTGGTATGTTTTTTATTTGCTTCCAATGATTTTTTTGCCATGTAAGAATACTTATGCCTTCGTTCGTACCCAATAATAATTCTTCGGGATTTCTTTGATTGTTACTCCAAACTGAAAATACGTAGTACGCGCCTCCTTCTGTAATATTTATTGTATTATCTTCGATACTGCGTATCTTCCCATTTTTTAATAATTCAAAAAGTCCTTTGGTTGTACCAATCATTAGCACACTCATATCTGATTCGGGATATTTATAGGTGTCGAGGCTCCAGGTTTCATGTTTATTTATATTTACAAATTTGGGTTGTTTTTTACTATATTCGAGTTTATATGTACCTGAGCTTGTGGCCACATACAAATCGCCATTAAACCTTTCTATATCAAGAATATGCCCTTTTAGCCCATTTCTTTCATCCATTATTCGAAATGGCAGGTGCCAGTCTATTCTTATTATTCCATTGTTTAAACCTGCCCATAGCGGGGTATTCTTTGCATCGCTGGAGAAAACATATGCAACACGCTCATCAGCGGGGAGTCCGGCATTTTTTCCATAAATTTCTTTTGCCTCTGATCCTTCGGAAACAATAATACCTCCGTTTAATGTGGCAAATGAATTAATACTGTCAGAAATGGTGGCGTGATATAACAAATTTTCTTTTAAATATTTATTTGTATATGATTCGGGGTATTCTTTAATTGAATTATTTTGCAAATCGAATGAATACAAACCATTGAATAATGTTCCGACCGTTGCCTCTGATGGAGATACCTGATCAAATACAAATACGCTTTTCTCATTTAAAACATCTGCATTTATATCTTCTAACTCGTAGTTTTGATTGACTTTAAGCAGCCCTTCCCTATAGTTGGCAACATATACATGCCCATCAACATAAAAGGAAAAGTTGGAGTTTTTTTTGAGTTTAATTTCTGTAATTGTATTGTAATTGTATTTAAAAATCTGATTTGAGGTACAAAAATACACAGCACTATCGGCAGCTATTGTTTTCCACACATCTCCAAAGCTACTTTTTTGCTGATTATACATCTTAGAGATAGACACATACTTTAATGTGCCTTTTTCATCTGGTAATAACTGCCCAAATTCACCTACGGCCCCGACAAAAATATTTCCTTTTTTGTCGGCAGCTAAAGAGCGTACAATTGAATTATTGGAAACAGGGATATGTCTCCAAAATTTTCCATCGTATTGCATTACACCTGCATCGTTATTGCCAAAATAGATTATTCCTCTTTGGTCTTTAACAATTGCCCAATTTTGTTCTGTTGCATCATAATCACTAATACCATAATATTTGAAAAAAGGATAGCCGTATTTATTAATTTGTGCATTTGCCAAAATGCTTACAACTATAAGAAACAAGGTTATAAAAGCTCGGTTCATCTGTTAAGTTTTTTAAATTAGCCGGCACTATGGCTTTTTTCTTCACAGGTAAAGCGCCAAATTTATTATTTTATTCAAATTCCAACTAAAAATACAACCATTTAAAAAAGGAGACAAATAAATTTGCCTCCTTTTGATAAATTCAATTATTTTTTAGTTTTTAATTACTCCTTTATGCTGATAAATTTTGCCTTGTTCTGTTACAAACCTTAGCAGATACATACCATCTTTAAGGAAAGGCTGATAGCTATTGCTTCCCTTGGCTTCTACCGATAAAGTCTCTGTTATTTGGCCGTTTACTGCATAAATTTCCAGTTTACCTTTTTGTGCACTTTTATATTGTTTCAGGTAAATTTCGTTTCCTGCAGTATAGAGATCGATATTGGTAGCGAGGTCTTTCACGCCAACATCTGAGGCAAATACCACGGCATTTGACAATACATCTTCGACACCATTGAGTATGTTATTGCTGACCAATATGCTGAATGGTTGATCTTGATCGGGTGATGTTCCGGTGTAAGCCAGCCCGATTGAAAAGTGGGCAGAATCTGTAATGGAAACCCCGGAAATACTGAGACCTACAGGTGCATTTTCCAGTGTAAAATTTTCTTCATTAGCTGAGAGGTCTGTTACCCATTCATCTGTAAATTCGAATTCGAGGGTCGTTTCATTTATGTTGCTTTCATATACTGTGTCGGCGAGTGATTGCAATGATTCAACATAAGGGATAAAAGCAATTGCGTTATCTGAAACGAGTGGTGCTCCATCGGATGCATCAAATTGTGATTCAGCCACTTCCAATGTAGCATTTTCCTGATTATCGTAATCTTCTGATCGAATTCCGCTAATTTGCAAATTGGCATGCGAGGGGTCTACGTATTCAACATCACTGATTGTTACACCAGTGGGCAGCCAGCTCATGGACCAATCGGCACTAGTGAGTGTTGGATTAAACGTACCTCCGGTTAAAACAACTTCGAATATTGCACCATCTTCATCGCTTTCCTGAACAGTATAATCGGTATTAAATGCGATAGATTCGGCATCGTTTACGGCAGAAATGGTAAGATTATTAGAAGTCATTGTAGTTCCTGAAGCAACTTCGGCTCCCTGCATTGTAACGGCAAAATCCGTTACATCTGTATCGAAATCGGTTCCGTTGTAGCTTAAGTCAATTGTTCCTTCAGTTGCGGAAATATAATTGAGTGCGGAAATTTCGCAGCCTTCCGGAGCATTTTCAAGGTTAAAGTTAGCCGGGTCTAACACATCATCTTCAAATGTATCTAATACCAGCTCCAAATTAATGACCGCGCCATCGAGGTTGTCTTCTGTAAGGCCGGCATGGCTAATTAGCAGTGATTCGGTTTCGATTTCAGCTGTGATTGTTACGGCATTAGAAATAAGCTGCTCACTTGTGCTGTTTGCCTGCGCCAAAAGTGTAACACTAAAGTCGGTAACATCGGTGTCGAAATCGGTACCGTCGAAAGCGAGCGTAACGGTTGCACTATCGGCCTGGATATCGGATACACTTTGGATAGATGTTCCTACAGGTTGATTGTTCAGGATAAAATCGTCGTTACTCAACGGAGTAATAAATGAACCATCAGAAAGTTTGAGACCGAGCACGGCACCATCGAGTGTTGATTCTGTGAGCGGATCAATTGTGCTGAGGAACAATTCCTGTGTTTCATTGATTGCTGTAAATGTTATTGAACCCTGGGCAGACAACTCTGGTTCTTCAAAGTCATCGATTTGTGAGCCACCGATTGTAAGTTGGTCGACAATAATATCGAAATCATAATCAGATGTTGCATTGCCTGCCAGAGTTAGAGTTGCGTTTGTATGATCTATCCTGTCTATATTTCCGAGTGTAACGCCGGAGGGCAGCCCTGTAAACACCCATTCATTTACCATAAGTGTTTGTGCGTAGGTACCGCCGGTAAGGATAGCTTCAATTTGCGCGCCATCTTCGGCACCTTCTGTAATTGTATTTAATGCTGCAAAAGATACTGACTCATTATCATTTACAGCCTGTATGAGTAACATGTTCGATGTATAACTATTATTGGAAACCACTTCTGCCGATTGAAGGGTAACGGCAAATGTTGAATAATCATTATCGAAATCGGTTCCATCAAAGTCTGTTGTTAATTGCGCCGTAGTATTTGAAATCCAGGTAACACTTGCTATGGATACGCCTGCAGGGGCTCCTGACAGCCCAAAGTTAGCAACTTCGAGCACATCGTCGGCAAATTCATCGTCGATCAACGTCAGGTCGATTACTGCGCCATCGAGGTTTGTTTCAGACAGGCCTGCGTGAGCAATCTCAAGTGTGCCGGTTTCTACAACGGCTGCAATAGGTAACGCATTAGAGCTTATACTTTCTCCTAAAGAACTTCCGGCAGCGAGCAATGTAAGGTTAAAGTCGTTGTAGTCGACATCGAAATCGGTGCCATCGAAATAAAGTTCAATTGATATGGAATCGGAATCGATTAAGCTTACATCGGTCAGACCGGCTCCCGGTGGTAAATTATTCAGTTCAAAGTTCGAAGGTTCGACCGGGGTTACGAATGTAGCTCCTTCCAACTTGCCTCCCAGGATTGCACCATCAAGATTATACTCATCAAGGGAAGTCAATGAACTTAATACAAGATTTTGACTTTCTATTATGGCTTCGAATGTAATGGTTCCGGTTGCGACAAGATCTGCCAGCTCATAATCGAAAATTTGATAACCTGCAACGATTATTTCTGTTATGACAATATCGGTATCGTAATCGGCGGTAGCATTGCCAAGTAAGGTGATGGTTGCTTCAGTTGGATTGATATAATTTACATCTCCTACGGTAACTCCCGAAGGAAGGCCGTTAATGACGAATGCACCTGGATCCAGCGTTTCGTTGAATGTTCCTCCGCTCAGCACTAAATCTATTACAGCTCCGTCTTCAGAACCTTCCTGTATATTTGCGGAGGTTGAAAATGTTATTGATTCATCGTCATTGGTTGCTGTAATTGTGAGCGTGTTTGAAGTATAATCGTAGCCCGTAGCTGTTTCTGCACCCAGAATAGAAACGGTAAAATCGGTGTAATCGCTGTCAAAATCGTGTCCATCGAAGGCCAACTCAAGCGTTGCGGTTGTATTTGTAACCCAGGCAACTGCGGCAATACTGGTTCCATCGGGTGCATTTTGGATGCTGAAGTTCGCTTTGTTCAGTGTGTTATCGACAAATTCATCGCCCGTGAGCGTCAAATCTACAACAGCTCCGTTGATGTTTTCTTCGGTAAGGCCTGTATGTGAAATTGCAAATGTGCCAGGTTCGAGGTAAGCTTCAATGGTATAAGCATTGGAGTTTCCATTTTCACCGATACTGCTTCCTGCGGCTGAAAGGGAAACATAAAAATCGGTATAATCTGTATCGAAATCGGTTCCATCGAATGCAAGCGTTATTTGCACATGATTATCATCAACATAAGTAACACTCTGTTTGGTTACACCTGGCGGGACATTGTTCAATGCAAAATTAGCGGGGTCAATGGGTGTAATAAATGTTGCTCCGCTTATTTCGAGATCGACCACTGCTCCGTCCAAATCCGGCTCATAAAGCGCAGATGTGCTGGATAGAATGAGGTTTTGTGTTTCGATGATTGCTTCAAATGTGATGCTATTATTTTCTGCATAGAATTCCGGATCGGTAAAATCATCGATTTGCGAACCGGAGATTGTTAGCACATCTGCAACAATATCGACATCATAATCGGCCGAGGCATTACCTGCAAGCGTGAGCGTAAGGTTTGTTTCGCTATTGCGGGTTACCGAGCCAATTGATACGCCGGCCGGAGTGTTATTCAATGACCATTCTGTTGCCGATTGTGAATCCGGGAACGTTCCTCCGGCGATATTTACGTCAATTTGCGAACCGGCTTCGCTACCTTCGATAATAGAACTCAATGCTGAAAAGCTAATGCTTTCATTGTCGTTTATTGCAATGAAAGTCCAGCCATTTGATGCACTCAGTGGTGATGCGCTATATTGCAACTGGCTTGCATCGATGGTAACTCCGGCACTTGTAATATCTGTATCGTAGTCTTGCGTGCGAGTTCCGGTCAGGGTGATGGTTACAAGATTGTCGTTTGTCCGGGTAATTGAATTGGCTGAAATACCTTCGGGCAAACCTGACAATGTAAAGGCAGACGGGTCTATTGAAGCAACGAGTGTATCTTGCACAACCTCGATATACAATTCCTGGCCTGCCTCATCTCCTTCCACAACCGCTCCGTTGTCTGAAAGAACAAGAGAAGCCGGTTCGATAACTGCTTCGAAAGTTACTCCTGTACCCGAGATATCTGTTGATGTTTCTTCAATGACTGAGGCTGAAAAAGTAGCAGAGACGTTGGTGATATCAACATCGTAATCGATGGTAGCATTTCCGGCCAAAACAAGGTCCACCTCTGTTTGGTTTTGATAAACCACATCTCCAAGGGTAACGCCATCGGGCAGGTTATTCATGGTTACATCGGCTAAATCGACGGGGGCTACAAAATTTCCGCCGCTCAACGTAGCTGTAATGATTTCACCGTCTTCAGCTCCTTCGATAAAAGGGCCTCCGGAAAGTGCGATGGTTTCTTCGTCGTTAACTGCTGAAATTGTAATGGTATTATCAGAAGTTATATCTGTGTCGCTATCATCGAAGTCTGAAGCCAGTATATCGAGATCGATTGTAGTGATATCGCTATCAAAATCATTGTCAGGAGTTCCGGTGAGGTTTATTTGCACCTCTGTGGGGCTGTTGTACGTTAGCGAACCAATTGAAACGCCGGCAGGGAGATTGTTTAGCGTCCAGTTCGCTTTTTGCGGAGTTGATACAAATGTTCCTCCGGAGATTGTTGCGGTAATGTAGTCGCTACTCAT
The DNA here is from genome assembly GCA_964413185.1 of uncultured Bacteroidales bacterium. Lineage (GTDB taxonomy): Bacteria > Bacteroidota > Bacteroidia > Bacteroidales > Salinivirgaceae > Salinivirga. The sequence continues at coordinate 4,312 of CAYPSX010000063.1, read as the reverse complement.
ATCGCCTTCGGTTATACCATCGGGATCTGTTGCAATGGTAATAGATTCTGCATCAATATCTGCATTAAAAGTAACGCCGGAATTTATAATAGCCTGATTTGAATATGAATCGATTTCGCCAGCGGCAATTCTAATTTCCATATTGGTAATATCTGCATCATAGTCTACGGTACGGTTCCCGGCAAGGTATACATAAGCTTCGGTATCGCTATTTCTGACTACGCTGCCAAAAGAAACGCCACCGGGAAGGTTTTGTATTGTCCAATTACCCGGAGTAAGCGGATCAGTAAAAACCCTTTCGCTAATTGTAACTGTAATCATATGGCCATCTTCAAAACCCTCATCAATACCTGAACCCCCATCGGACATATTTATTGTAAGGTCTTCATCTATTGCAGTGAAAGTTACGCCGGTTGATAGCACAAAATCGCTTCCTGTGTATTCATTGACATCTGATGCAGGAATTGTGAGCTCAAAATTGGTAATATCGGTATCGTAATCGACAGATGCATTTCCACTGAGTAATACTTGCACTTCCGTAGCAGAAATTCTGGTGATTGTACCTAATGAAACACCTGTGGGCATGTTCACAGCCGACCAGTTTCCTGTGGTCAATGCCTGGGCAAACGTTCCTCCGGTAAGGGTTACTGTAATAATTTCGCCATCTTCTGAGCCTTCGGTAATAGACCCGTCGTCTGACATGGTTAATTCTTCAAGATCATCGATAGCGGTAATACTTAAGGAGTTTTCGGCATTTAGCACTCCCGAACTCGTGTGAACAAATTCGCTATTATCAACAGTCAGATCAAGAATAACGTCGGAATCGAAGTCATCGAGACGATTTCCGGAAAGTGTAATAATGACTGTATCGGCATGGGTGCGCATAATATTACCTACAGTAACACCATTTGGCAGGCCGGTTACATTCCATTGCACATCGTTGAGCGTTGATACAAACTCATCGTTTTCGATACTTACTTTGAGTTGTTCGCCGTCTTCGGCGTTTTCTTCGAGTATTCCGTCTGTGTCCCAGGTTAAGTGTGGTGATACGTCATCGGCATTACCTCCGGTAAATTCTCCAAGTTCAGCTACTGTTGCGTTGAGAAGATTAATCGAAGTATTTGTTGGATCAAAAATATCCCAAAAGCTGCCATCGTAGCGGATTGAAGAAAGGTTTGCCTCGGTTCCGTTGATATCTGCATCGGTATATTTTAGTAATACATCAGCAGAAAACCCTGAAATATTGCTTTGTGACAGTACCCAATAACGTGATAAATAATCTGTTGTGCTAACATTATCGGGGTGCTTGGCGGGAACCATTTCGAGATCGACATAAGCGCCGGGATTGAATGTTCCTGAAGCAAAATTTACTTCTACGGGTATATAGTATGGTGTTCCATCGTTTTCGCCGATTGGAAAAGTATAATCGGCGGCAGTGGTATAATATTTACGCACTATGCCACCTGTACCCGGAACAATCATAGAGGAAGTTCCAATAGTGCCTACATTTGCAGAAGTTGTTGCCAGCTCAAGCACATTTCCGTTCATGTAGAGTTTTCCCTGGCTAAAGACCAATGAACCCCATACACAGGTGGTATCTTTATCTAATGATACTCCACCGGTTCCGGCGAGTTCAATACCTTCGAAATGTGTGGCATAAGTTCCACCAACGGTTTGCAAAGAAGAACCATAAAAAACGACTCGTCCGGTACCGTCCTGATTGATAAAAACTTCGTTTTGACTTGCGTTATTATTAAAAAAGCCATTTAGCTGGATTTCTCCATCCAGTTCTATGCGACCAGGTGTAGTTCCGTAGGATTTGTTGGTATATCCCGCGGTGTTATCGTTTTGCACTTTAATGTAAGCGCCGCTTTCGATAACAATTCTGGCACCATTGTTTACAATACCCTTTTGGGCTTGTACGAATAGTGCAGAAAAAATTAAAATTACCGATAAAAATTTTTTCATATGTTTAAAGTTTTGATTTCATTTAATATATTTTAGTTTTATATTGATTTCTAAAAGTTTCCAGCTATCACGAGCCATAAATCATTTTCGGCTGCAACAACTTTTATATAATTCCATTGATTATTCAGATCGATATAAGGTTGGCCGTCAATTGAGTCACCCGCTCCGGCATCTGCTTCCACCCTAACCGGGTCGGTAGCAACACTCTTTATTATATATTCTCTGCCTATACATGAAGCGGCATCGGGTAGTATAAATCCTATTCCCTGTGCAGTATAGATGATATTATCATCTCCATCGAGTGGAATACCTGCTTTGTCATTTTTCACTGTAATTTTTTCTATTTTTTTGGCTACGGATGTATTAATCTGAAGGCCTGAAGCTGGTGTATTTGTTTTGACACCAACATTACCCTGAGCAAAAATGGCTGCATAATTATTGTCGGCACCCGAGGCCGTAAAATATCCACCAACTGCTGTTTCTGTTCCATTGCCCGATCCGGTTGCACTAGCATATAAACCATACGTATTATGTACACCTGTACCTCCTGTAGCTGCACTTAAGGCTTCTCCATAAACACCGTATACATTATTTGTTCCTGACCATGAATTTGTTTGTGCTGAACCTTTTATTCCCCGTATAAAAGAGGTGCCTGCACCAGTTCCATGCTGCGCTTTTCCCAAAATTGTCTGAAAATCTGCTGTAGATGAACCCGATTCTTTAACATGTAGCTTTGCCGCTGGGCTTGTTTCCCCGATACCTACATTGCCTGAAACGCCGGCATACATATCATCGCTGCTAACTGTCCAGTCGCTGTCAGTTCCTCCGGTGCCTGAGGCTGTTAATGAGAGCCATGCGGAACCATCGTACCCTTCGAAATCGCTACCGGACCATCGGATAGTACCTTCATTTGTTGCGGTTGTATTTCCAATTCGGATTGCACCGTTTACATCGAGTTTTTCTGTGGGGCTTTTGCTAACGCCGACATCGGCATTGAACCGCAACAGATCATTATCAAATTCTCCGTAAACGAGAGCTCCGTCCGAGCCGGTTGATGTGTTTTCAATATACAACTTATGAGAACCCGTTTCATTGTATCCGGCTTCTGCCCCAATAAAAACATTTCTATTGCCGGCAAGGTTATATCCACTTTGATATCCTAAAACAACGTTTTCATTCACGTTGCTTACGATATTGTATCCGGCACGACTTCCCAGTATCGTATTTCTTATACCGTAATCGCCGTCATTTTCAGCTACAATATAGCCGGCACGCCATCCAACATAGGTGTTTTCTGTCCCATTATTGTTCCATGCTCCGGTTTGATAACCAATATAGACATTACGGCCATAGAATCTATTTCCATACATACCTGCAGAGCGTCCGACACAAACATTTTCGCGTGTCCTTGTACCTAACATACCGGAAGACACACCAATGTAAATATTCTGAATACCATCGGCAGCGTCAAGGTCTCTTCCGGCAGAAGTTCCAATCATTATATTATCCTGAGCGTTATTATTTTTTCCTGCATTTATTCCAATTGCCACATTATTGTTTGCCGAAACATTTAACATGCCTGCACTTGTACCTATTGCAATATTATTTTTTCCATCTTGATTATTTTCTCCGGCACTTACACCAATAAAAATGTTATTCTCACCCGTGGTATTGCTTAACCCCGACTGATATCCCATAAAAGTATTCTGAAAACCCAATGTATTGCTTGTTCCACTTTTATAACCAAAGAATGAATTATACATACCAACAGGTTCGGTACCGGATTCTGTATTAGCACCTGCATCGTGCCCGATAAAATAATTTTCGGGCGTAATATCCATGAAGTTTGAACCTCCGCCTTTATTGGGCGACAGCCCGCCTACGGCAAAGCCGCCTTTACGACCTTTTGTTGCTGAATTGTCCATAAAAATGCGGGCACTGTCTCGTTCTATGGTGAAGTAAAGATCGGAAACGCTCTTGTTTGGCGAAAGACCTCCCACGGCGAAACCACCTTTGCGGCCTTTACTAAAGCTTGTATCGTTTACATAGACCCGGGTACTGTCGGGGCCGATGGAAAGGTAAGTCATTCGGTCGCCTTTGCCATTGGGCGACAAGCCGCCTACGGCAAAGCCGCCTTTACGGCCTTTGACACCGTAATTATCGTTGATGAAAACCTGTACTGTATCGGGCGAAATGCGGAAATAATCGGTTGCTGCTGCTTTGTTCGGACGAAGGCCGCCCACGGCAAATCCTCCTTTGGTTGATTTGGTGACATCTTCCTTAAAATTGACACGCACTTCATTTTCGTACACGGCAAAAATGGCCTGACCTTCGCTGTTTTTTA
>CAYPSX010000062.1:7560-18734 GCA_964413185.1 uncultured Bacteroidales bacterium | reverse complement strand
CTGTATCCGTCTGTTTCCGGCATCATTACATCGCATAAAACCAAATCGGGTTTATATAATTGCAATTTTCTGATGCCATCTTTGCCATTGTCGGTGGTGTAAACTTCGTAACCGGAAAGTGATAATAGTTCTGCAATGTTTTCGCGCAGAATCTCATCATCTTCAATAATCAGGATTTTATTTTCCATGTTTTTATGCTTTCTTGAAACTCAAATTTAGTGGAAATGTTATAATGAATTTTGTTCCTTTTCCTTCCTCACTTTCAAAATTAATGTTGCCATGCATTAATTCTACATATTTTTTTGTGATGGTGAGTCCAAGACCTGTTCCATTGTAATTTTTTACATTGTCTGCCCTGTAAAAATGATCAAAAATTCGTGCCTGGTGCTTTTCCGGTATGCCTTTTCCTTCATCTTCTACTATAAGAAGAATGTTCTCATCACTAACCAGAAATGAAACATCGATTGATGTATCTTTTGCACTGTATTTCATTGCATTTGAAATTAGGTTATTCAAAATATTGTGAAGGAAGTTTTTGTCCAATTGTACATCAATATCACAATTTTTGCAATGAAAAGTTAATGCCTGTTCCGGCTTCAGTATTTCTTCTACCTGGTTCTCGTAATTTTTGAGAAACTCACCGAGGTTGAATGTTTGAATGTGAACTTTGAGTTTTCCTGAATCAAGTTTACCCATCGACAAAAATTCATTTAAAATGTACTGTAGGTTGCCAAGGGCTTTTCGAAGTACATGAATATGTTTTTCGATGTGATTTCTGTAGGTAAATTTTTCCCACTCTTTATGAGCCGAATGAATATATTTTTCCATTAGGTTTACCGATGTGAGCATGCCGGCAATAGGGCTCCGGAACTCATGCGAAGCCATTGATACAAACCGCGTTTTTAGGTCGGCTACGGCTTTTTCTTTTTCCAGGTTTTCTTTGTACTGTTCTTTTCGTTTTTCTTCTTCTTTAAGTTTGCTTTCAAGTTTCTTTTCCGGGGTTATATCTTTTACAATTCCAATGAAATATAATTGATTGTTGATTTGGGTTCCAAAAAACACCAATTTGATGTATTTGTCTTTTTTTTCAGGAATATGAATCTTAATTCCAATGGTTTCCGGTGGTTCTTGTTCTTGTTTTTGATGAATACAATAATGTAAATAATCCTCTATAATGGTTTTATTCTCATTATTGAGCAATTTATAGAGAGATTGGCCCTCAAGTTCGCCGGGTTCCTTTTTAATTTCGCGTGCCAGTATTTTGTTAACTGATTCGATTTTGGCACTTTTATCCATAATAATGAAGCCTGCTAACGGATTTTGAAATACAGCCTCCAGCTTCAATACATGTTCAATATCGAATTGGGTTTTTGACATATTTTTTAGGTTTGTCTACCATTGCAAACAAAAAATACGAAAAATCGTTCAAAAAAAAAGGTTGCTCCAATTCAGAAGCAACCTTTTGTATATTTTGAACCTTTAATTTTTAGTTTAACCCACGACGCTCAAGTAAGGCGTTAATGGTTGGCTCCTGACCGCGGAAACGCACATAATTTTTCATTGCATCATCGCTTCCACCTGCGCTAAGAACATATTTGCGGAATTTTTCAGCCGTTTCCTGATCGAATAATCCGTTTTCTTTGAATGCCTGGAATGCATCTGCATCAAGAATTTCTGCCCATGCATACCCATAATATCCTACGGCATATCCACCGGCAAAGATGTGTGAAAAATAAGGGCTTCTGTAGCGGAATTCAATTTCGGGTATCAGCCCTATTTTTTCGCGAACTTCGTTTTCAAAAGCTTTTACTTCTTTAAGGTCTTTGGTTTTGTGCAAGTGCCAGTGCATATCAAGCAGTCCGGCGCCAATAAACTCGGTTAACCCAAATCCCTGGTTGTGGAGCTTGGCCGCTTTCATTTTTTTAATGAGCTCATCAGGAATGGTTTCACCGGTTTTGTAATGTTTGCCCATTAGTTTTATTACTTCTGGTTCGGCTGCCCAGTTTTCCATTATTTGCGATGGCAGCTCAACATAATCGCGCGGAACACTTGTGCCTGATTGTCCATAGTAAGTACAGTCTGAGAGTAATCCGTGCAAGGCGTGTCCAAACTCGTGATACAGTGTGCTTACTTCGTCAAAAGTTAGTAGCGAAGGTTTGTCGCCTGTTGGTTTGGAGAAATTTGTAACTACGGTTATAATCGGATCAACACGTTTTCCGTCTTTTGTGTGTTGCTTCATGAATGAGTTCATCCATGCACCGGACGATTTGCTGGCACGGGGGAAGAAGTCCATGTACAAAATACCAATATGGTTGCCATTGGCTTCAGTTACCTCAAAAGCCATAGCATCTTTATGATAAACCGGCAGATCGTCGCGTTTCTTGAATTTTAGTCCCCAAAGTTTATCGGCAACCTGGAACATACCGTCGCGCACATTCTCAAGTTTAAAATACGGGCGTGTAGCTTCTTCGTTGAAATTATATTTTTTCACGCGCAGTTTTTCTGCGTAGTGCCACCAGTCCCAGGGTTTAAGGTCAAAGTCATGGCCTTCGTCCTTAATCATCTGTTGCATTTCTGCACGTTCTTTTTTGGCCACTTTGTTTCCAGCTTCCATAAGTTGATTCAGCAAGTCAAAAACACGTTCGGGAGTTTTGGCCATGCGATCGTCAAGCACATAGTGGGCGTAAGTTTCATAGCCCATAATCTGACCTTTTTCAACGCGTAGCTTAACCATTTTTTTGAGAATCTCTTTATTGTCGTACTCATCGTTATGGTCGCAGCGTGTAATGTAACCTTTGTAAAGTTTCTCGCGCAATTCGCGTTTTTCAGAAAACTGTAAAAATGGAATCAGGCTGGGTTTGTGCAACGTAAACAGCCATTGCCCTTTTTTTCCGTCTTCTTCGGCTGCTGTGGCTGCTCCCTGGATAACTGATTCTGGTAAACCGGCTAAATCTTTTTCATCTTCAATAAATAGTTTGAAATTGTTGGTTTCGGCCAGCAGATTTTCGTCAAATTTGAGTGAAAGTTGCGAGAGCTCCTTGTTTATTTCTCGTAAACGATTTTGTTTGTCTTCGGGCAGGTTGGCTCCATTACGGACAAATTTTTTGTACCTGTCCTCAAGTAATTTCATTTGTTCAGTATTGAGGTTGAGCTCATCTTTTTTGTTGTACACCACTTTGATGCGATCAAACAAATCACCGTTTAGATTAATATCATCGTAGTGTTTCGATTTGAGTGGAGATACCTCATTTGCAATTTCTTGTAACTGGTCGTTAGTTGTCGAACTTTTCAGATTACTGAAAACTGAACTTACACGACGCAACATTTTACCACTGTTGTCAAGGGCAACAATTGTGTTTTCAAAAGTCGGGGCATCTTCATTCTTAACAATTGCGTTAATTTCTTTTTTATGTTCGGCCATTGCTTTTTTGAATGCCGGCATAAAATGCTCATTTTTAATTTTGTCGAATGGCGGAACCTGATAAGGCGTATCAAATTCTGAGAAAAAAGGATTTTCTCCGTTACCATTGGCTTTGTCTTGCTTGCCATTGCTGCATGCGCCAAAGAGCAAGCCTGATACGAAAACAAATAACATTATTTTTTTCACGGTTACAAATTTTGTGGTTATATTTATATGAAAAACAAAAATAACATTTGCCTGTCTAATAATCGAATGACCACGCAAAAAAAAACATTATGTTCGAAAATGAACGGTAAAATACTGCTATGGAGAGGAGAATTCTGAATAGGGAGGAGCTTCTTAAGGTACTAAGGCTCATGTTAACCAAGCTGTTTTTAAGCCTTATGTCCGCTTTTGCACTATCGCTTATTATTTGGTATCTGTTACCGCTTAATTCATTGTGGTTTACATTTATTCTGATTCCTGTTTTAATATTTGTTCTGTTTGTTGTATTTTTTTATTTTCTGGGGAAAGATTTGTTCCTGGACTTTTATCATCAGGAAAAGGTTCTGGAGCATAAATCCATTCAAAAGCTTTCTGAAAAACTATCAAAAGAAATGGATATTCCAATTGCTGCCAGATGTACACAAAAACAAAGTTTTGGAGTTAGTACTGAAAATAGCCCCAAAGAGAATGAAGTTATTATTGATAACGAGAAATTGGTTTTGCCAAAACAACTTTTTGAGCGGCTAAAAAACGGCGATAAAATAACACTGCACAAGGCTTTTTACAGTGGTGTGTTGTTTAAAGTTGATTTAAAAAAGGATTAGACGAATAGTAGGTTCAATTAATAGAATAGTATTCCATTTTATTATACTTGTTTAAGGTTGATTTATAGACAAATAGTTTGTATATTTGATTTATGTAAAACCATTTAATTTATTGTTATGAACCCCAAAAATTATATTTTCCTTTTTTCTTTTGCTATTCTGTTTCTTCTTAATTCATGTGTTACGTTTGATCATGTCTGGAAGGTTGAAAACACCGGCACAAAGCAGATCAATTCAGAAAAGTTGCTGGAAAAAGCCAAAACATTAGAAAAAACTGCTGCCACAAGCGAAGAGGTTCAGCAAATAATCAACACATACAAAGAACTAATAAAGCAAGACCCGGATAACTATTATGCGCTATGGAAAATTGGCAATTACAATATATTAATGGGAGCCGGTCATGCAGATTCTAAGAAAATGAGAAAGTATTATTACAAAGAAGCCATAAAATACTGTGAAAAAGCCATGTATACGAATGAGTTGTTTCGCGAAGAAATAATGCAGGGGACAACAATTCCTGAAGCATGCAAAAAGCTAACAGCTGGGGAAATAGATGCAATGGGATATTGGTATACTGCCAGGTTTTATTATTTTAAAGACTGTATAAGTCCACTTAGGCGCGTTTTTAACACAAATATTGTAATGGAAAACAATAAAGTGATTGAACGTATCGATGAAATTAATCCTAAATGGGCAGGCGGAGGAAATTATTTTTCACGTGGTATATATTATATTGCTGTCCCGGAAAAATTTGGTGGAAGTAAGCAGCGAGCCCGGGAGGAGTTTGCCAGGGCTATTGAAATTGGGCCCAACTACCTTGTTAATAGATGGGGGAGAGCCAAATACCTCTATCAACTAACAGGAAACCGTGAAGGATTTGTGAAAGACCTGAAATGGGTTATTGCCCAGGATCCCAAAGAGGCAAGCAACCCATATCCCTGGAATGTATATTTCCAAAAAACCGCCAAAGAAATGCTTGCCGAAGCTGGGGGCGATATTCAGAATTGATGTATTAGCACGATTACCTTTTGGTTTTATAAAGTGAGCAAATTTCGTTTGTTTAGTCTAATTCTTAATTAGTAGTTCTAAGAAAACACTTATTTTTTCGTTGTATCCCGTCATAAAACTTCAAGAATAAGGCTTCGGCTATAAATAACGCAATTATTGGAGTTTTCTTACGTGCACTAATTGGCATTTTCCTTTTCTGAGCACCCACATGTTGTACAAAATACATGTTTTGTAATAATCAGAATATGAGTGTTTTGTTTTGTATATGTTCATTTTGGCTTGCTAAACAATGATATTTGTCATTTTTTATGGAGACAAAAATCATGGTATGCCCTTTAAAAGCATTGTAATTTCGAAACCTAAGCAAATCAAGGTATTAATAGAACCTATTTTGCAACATGAAATTAAATGTTATCAAGCATAAGTTAAACCAAAAGAGGAAGATATGACAGACATTCAAGAACTTGTTAGTGGGCTTGTAGAAAAACACGGCCGCAAACGTGAGGATCTACTCCCCATATTGCAAGGCGTAATCGAAAAAGAACGCTCATTGAGCGATTTTGCAATGGTTGAAATTGCCAAACAAATGGGTATTTCTGCTGCGGATGTTTATGGCACTGCCACATTTTATTCATTCATGGATACCGATCCACGAGGTGAATTTGTTATCCGTATTTGCAAAACCATTACATGCTTCATGAAAGGTAAAAACCAAATTTTACTTGCACTTGAAGACGCACTGAAAATTAAATTGGGCGAAACAACTCCTGACAGAAAATTTACCTTACTGGAAACAAACTGTTTGGGTTGGTGCCACAAGGCTCCCGCCATGCTAATCAATGATGAGATTTACACAGATCTTACTGTTGAAAGAGTGCACGAAATTATTGGAGAGTACAAAAACAAGTAGATCAATTAAAAAGGAACAATTATGGGTAAAAATATGCTAAAACGCATCGACCTGATATTCAAGAACGAACAAGATTGCGATACAGTTCTTGCAAAAATATTTAAGCGTTCGAACGAAGATTTGATTAACGACCTAATTGGTTCAGGTCTTAAAGGTCGTGGTGGTGCCGGTTTCCCTACCGGACTCAAATGGAAACTCACTTCGGAAGCTAAATCTGACGAAAAATATGTAATCTGTAATGCTGACGAAGGTGAACCGGGAACTTTTAAAGATCGCGAAATTCTGACTCAGGTGCCACACAAAGTTTTGGTTGGTATGGCTGTTTGTGGTCGTATTATTGGAGCTAAAAAAGGTTACATTTACCTGCGTGGCGAATATAACTTTCTCAAACCGCATTTGAACAAAGAAATCGAAAACTTCCATAAAATACTTAAATCACTCAAAAGCGATTTTCGCGTAGAAATATTTAGTGGTAGCGGTGCTTACATCTGTGGTGAAGAGAGTTCGCTTATGGAATCAATGGAAGGCCGTCGTGGGGAGCCACGTAACAAACCACCATTCCCAACTGAAGAAGGATATCTTGGAAAACCAACGGTAATCAATAACGTTGAAACACTGGCTCACGCCTGGACTATCTTCAAGTATGGACCGAAAAAATTCCGTGACCTTGGTGTACAAGACAGCCGCGGGTCAAAACTGTTTTCTGTTTCCGGAGACACGCCTCTTGCCGGTATTTATGAGCTTGAACTCGGTATGTCGCTGCAGGATTTTGTAGACGATTTTGGCGATGGCGATTGTAAAGCTGTACAGGTTGGTGGTGCTGCAGGATTTTGCGTACCGCGCAAAAAATTCCGTGAAACCGCCATTGGTTACCAGGGTAAATTAACCGGTATCTCACTTCCAACAGGAGGTTCCATGATGCTTTTCAACAGCTCACGATCTATGTACAATGTGTTGAAAAACTATCTTGAGTTTTTCGAGGAAGAATCTTGCGGCCAGTGTACACCATGTCGTGTAGGTACGCAGCAACTTCTGGAAGGTGTTGAAGCCGTGAAGCGCGGTGATAAACCACATCACTACCTCGATAAGTTAATGAAACTTACCGATACAATGAAAATGACAGCCAAGTGTGGTCTTGGACAATCAGTTGCGAATTCATTCTCTTCCATTGTAGAGAACTTCCGCGAAGAAATGATTTACTAATAAAAAAAGTATTGAGTTATGTCTAAAATGGTCAATTTAACAATAAACGGCATAGATGTAAGCGTAGAAGCGGGTACTACCATTCTGGCTGCTGCCGAGAAATTAAATATTAAGATACCCGTACTTTGCTACCACAAAGACCTTTGTATTGCAGGAAACTGCCGGGTGTGCGTAGTAGAAGTTGTAGGTTCCCGTAAACTTGTTGCCGCTTGTGCAACTCCGGTTAACGAAGGACTTGAAATAATGACAAACAGCTTGTTAGTGCGTAATGCACGCAAAGATATTATCGAGTTGTTGCTTTCAGAGCACAATGCCGACTGTACCAAATGTTACCGAAATGGTAATTGCGAATTGCAGGATCTTGCAGCTGAATATAAAATTACAAACCAGGATTTTCTCGATCTCGCACACGGAGTCTATACAATTGATGATCTTTCACCATCAATTATAAAAGATGATAGCCGTTGTATACGTTGTCAACGTTGCGTTCGTACATGTACAGAACTTCAGAGTGTTGGAGCACTTACCGTAGCCAACAAAGGGTCAGATATGAAAATTTCTACATTTTTCGACCGGCCCATACGTGAAGTTGTTTGTACCAATTGTGGCCAGTGTGTAATTCACTGCCCAACAGGAGCATTGATTGAAAAAACTTACATCGAACGTGTATGGGATGCTATCGCAGATCCGGACAAGCATGTTGTGGTTCAAACCGCACCTGCTGTACGTATCGGTTTGGGTGAAGAATTGGAACTGGATGCCGGAGAACGTGTTACCGGTAAAATGGTTTCTGCACTAAAACGCCTTGGTTTTGATTCTGTGCTTGATACTGATTTTACAGCCGACCTTACCATTATGGAAGAAGGTACGGAGTTATTGCACCGCTTGAAAAAGAACCTTGTAGAAGGCGATCATAGCGAACCGCTTCCAATGACAACAAGTTGCTCGCCGGGTTGGGTGAAATTCTTCGAACATACATTCCCGGAAATGCTTGATAATATGTCTACTTGTAAGTCGCCACAGCAAATGTTCGGTGCACTTGCAAAAACATATTATGCTAAAAAGGTTGATATTGATCCGGAAAATATTGTTTCAGTTTCTATTATGCCTTGTACAGCGAAGAAATTTGAAGCCGATCGTCCGGAAATGCGCGACAGTGGCTACAAAGATGTTGATTACGTTTTAACTACACGCGAATTGGCCGTGATGATTATGCAAGCAGGTATTCAATTTGCCGATTTACCCGACGAAAAATACGACAGCATAATGGGTAAATCATCCGGTGCCGCTGTTATTTTCGGTGCTACAGGTGGTGTAATGGAAGCTGCTTTGCGTACAGCTTACGAATTAGTTACCGGTCGCGAAGTACCTTTCGAAAACCTCAATATTGAGCCTGTACGCGGGCTCGAAGGAGTACGCGAAGCAACAGTGAAAATTGAAGACGTGCTGCCCGATTGGAAATTCCTCGAAGGTGCCGAACTTAAGTGCTGTGTTGCTCACGGATTGGCCAACGCCCGCACAGTTATGGAAAAAGTCAAAAGCGGTGAAGTCGATTATCACTTTATCGAAATTATGGCTTGCCCCGGCGGATGCCTTGGTGGTGGCGGACAACCAATTCCAACCAACGATGAAATACGTAAAGCACGCATGAAAGCCATCTACGCTGAAGATATGAGCCTGGCTATACGTAAATCTCATGAGAACCCGGAAATTGTACAAATTTATAAAGAGTTCCTGGGTGAACCACTTGGAAAAGAGTCGCATAAACTGCTCCATACAGAGTATTTTGAGCGTCAGAGATATTAAAGTATCCATACGATAATAAAAAATGCCTGTTGGTTTATTTCCAACAGGCATTTTTTTGTTAGATGTTTTAATTCGGCTTATTCGGTAAAGCTATAAACTTTTCTGCCATTTGTTTTTTGAATGGGCCTGAAATTTTTATCCAGAATTTTTGAAAAATTATCAATCTGGTCTTGCGAAGCTTTCAGCGGTTTTTGCAGCATAAACCAGCTTACAACCTCTGAACAGGGCGGGGTAGTGAGCGAGCCTGAATAATGATAGTAGCTTTTGTCTTTGGGCAAAATTTTTGAAAGATCAATCAATTCATCCGAATTATACTCACCTTTTTCTTTGGGAAAGTGTTTCAGGAACCTGGAAAATAATTCGTTGGCTTCGCCTTTGTCGTACATAATACCAACCACAGCCAAATCGGTGTCTGAATGTTTGTGCACAAAATGAACTTCAAGCGGATAGTAATTTCCATTGTATGTGTGTTCGCTGGTGGCATGATAATGGAATTGTAAAAGATCATATTTTTTATCGTCAATTACAATAGTACTCCCTTCATCAACATTGAATTGAACTGTATGTCCATTATTGATGATTGAAGTTTTTGTTTTACCATAGTTAAACCCAATGGGATTCAGGGATTCATTAGGCTGGGTTTCCGAAATGTCAATAGGCGATTGTGCATCTCCGCCGCAAGCTGAAAACCCTTCGCAAAGATTTTCCCAGTTTTCAGGTCCGTGCTCTCCTTTGTGATGACTCCAATGAACATCGCTGCAATCTTTCTTTTTTGCATGTTCAGGTGTTTCCTTTTTTTGCTCACTTTTCATTTCATTTTTTTGTTTTGCGGTGTTACAAGAAACTAGCATTGTTAATGCAGTGGCCATGGCTAGTAGAATGTGTGTTTTTTTCATAGTAAATAGTTTTTTTAGTGCTATTCAAAAATATGTTTTTTTTCGATGTTCTAAAATAGAAAAAGAAAATCGGGTATTTATACCCATTCTGTACCAGGCATTTTTTTTTCCTTATTTACTTCAAAATATTAATTGCTATTGTGATAAAATCAGCGTAAATTTATAAGTATAGATTGTTTTGTGTTTGATATATAGGTACTTAGTTGTTCTTGGTTTAATTCCCATTCGTTCATGATTCTAACGACTAAAAATAAAACAAATAGAAATCGTACTGGTTTAAGAAAAGCCATTATAAATATCATACCTGCGGCATTAACCCTGTTCATAATAGTTGTTGTTTTTTGGTTGTATGCTATTCCATTTATGAAGGAGCAGTTTATGGTTTCAAAGAAAAACCTGATCAGGGAACAGACAAATACTGCGTGGAGCGTTTTAAATAATCTTCACAACCAAAGCCAGGAAGAAAATATAGACAAGCAGAACGTTCAAATACAGGCAAAGAAGATCATCAGAGATTTACGATATGGCCCGGAGGGAAAGGATTATTTTTGGATTATAGACAGGGAGCCAAACATGATTATGCATCCATATATACCATCACTCATCGGAAAGGATGTTTCAAATTATCAGGATCCTGAAGGTAAACGACTTTTTGCTGAGATGGTTGTGGCAGTTGAAGAAAATGGATCCGGTTTTGTCGGTTATCATTGGCAGTGGAAAGATAGTGTAGGTCATACAGCACCTAAAATATCTTATGTAAGACTTTTTAAACCCTGGGGTTGGGTCATAGGAACAGGATTGTACGTAAACGATGTTGAAGAAAGTATTGCTGAAATTGTTTCAACTGCTAATCATGTTTTTTTAGCAGTTGGGATAATAGTCCTTATGATTACCATTTTAATAAGTATACAAAATATTCGGCGCGAAAAATTACGTGAAAAGACAGAAAACGATTTGGTTTTGGAAAAAGAAAACCTGCGAATAACTTTTAATTCCATAGGAGATGCTGTGATTGTAACCGATACGAATGCCCAGGTAACCCGTATGAATCCTATCGCCCGGGAGCTGACTGGTTTTTCTTTACAAGAAGCAGTTGGAAAACCAATTAGTGATATATTTCG
>CAYPSX010000062.1:0-7550 GCA_964413185.1 uncultured Bacteroidales bacterium | reverse complement strand
AAACAAAACAGGAGAAAAAGTTGAAAATCCCGTAAAAAAAGTGCTTAGAGAAGGTAAAATTGTGGGTTTGGCAAATCATACGAAGTTAGTTAACCCTCAGGGTTATGAGTACCAAATAGCCGATTCCGGAGCGCCAATAAAAAATGCACAAGGTTTGATTACCGGAGTTGTGTTGGTTTTTCGCGATGTTACACATGATTATAAAATTAAAGAAGAACTGCGAAACAGCGAAGAACGTTTTAAATTGGCCGTAGAAGGATCAAGAGATGGCTTGTGGGATTGGGATTTAACAACAGGTAAAGCCTATCATTCCCCGCAGTTTGCCCGAATGTTGGGTTATAAACCCCGCGAGTTACCTTACACCAGCAAAGCCTGGAGCGATTTATTGCACCCCGAAGATGCTGATAAGGCAATGAACGATGTCAAAGAATACCTCAAAGGAACAAAACCTTATTATGAGTCCACTTTTCGCATGCGTGCAAAAAATGGAGATTACAGGTGGATTACAGGTCGTGGCAAAGCATTATTTGATGAAGACGACAAGCCAATTCGCTTTGTTGGCTTCAATACAGATGTTACCGGACAAAAAGAAAACGAAAAAGCTTTATTGGAGGCAAAAGAAAAAGCCGAAGAAAGCGACCGCTTAAAAACAGCATTTCTTGCCAACATAAGCCATGAAATTCGAACCCCCATGAATGGAATCCTCGGCTTTACAAGGTTACTGCGCAAACAGGGAATTTCTGCAGAAAAGCAACAAGATTTTATTCAAATAATTGAAAAAAGTGGACGGCGAATGCTACGAACAATCAACGATTTAGTGAGTATTGCAAAAATTGAAGCCGGGCAGGTGAATATTTCACTGGAATCTATGAATTTGAACGAATTGGTAACAGATTTGGTCGTCTTTTTTAAAGCCGATGCCGAAACCAAAGGTATTGACCTTATTATCACTCAAAGCGGCGAAGATGCCGATGCAGAAATTATTAGTGATCGTGATAAAATATCTTCAGTTCTGTCGAATTTAATCTATAACGCTATCAAATTTACAGACCATGGATCGGTTGAGATACAATACAGCTTGGAAAACAAACAAATACACTTCTGTGTGAGCGATACAGGTATTGGAATTGAAAAATCAAGGCTCAAAGCAATTTTCGAACGATTTGTGCAAGCCGACATTGAAGATAAAGAAGTACGAGAAGGAACCGGACTTGGGCTTTCTATCTCAAAATCCTATATCGAGATGCTCAATGGTAAAATGTGGGTAAATTCTGTTTTGGGCGAAGGTTCCGAATTTCATTTTATCATACCTTATAAATAAAACGCCTGAACAATTGATTATTCGAAGCAAAACTCAATCACTCAAATTCCATTTACCCAAAAAATAAGAGAGATTCATAACCCTTTGTTTTTTTTATTACTTTTTGGAATTATATTTATGCCCCAAATATGAAGAACAATGGAAAAAATTAGAAAAGCGCTCAATGATTCGCCGGCAATGCGCTGGGGTGTATTAGTTCTGGTTGGATTTGTACTTAGTGTAAACTATTATTTTTATGATGCTTTTTCAACCCTCAAAGATATGCTGTTGAAAGAGTTTAACTTTACAAACACAGATTATGGTCTGTTTGTATCGTTTTATTCCATTCCCAATACGTTTTTGCTAATGGCTGTAATAGGCGGAGCAATTCTGGATCGTTTAGGAATAAGGCGTACCGGATTTATGTTCGTGTTTCTTATGGCGTTTGGTGCTTTTCTTACCGCTTACGGAGCTTCCGATTATTATGGAGCAGGCGGTGCCGGGCATGCGCTTATGTCATCTTTTTTACCCAATTATTCTCCTGAATTAAAAATGATGCTGCTTGGTCGGTTTTTCTTTGGGCTTGGAGCTGAAACAAGTATTGTGGTTGTGAGTAAAGTGCTTGTAAAATGGTTCAAAGGCAAAAACCTCGCGCTTGCCTTTGGCATGAAAGTAGGATTTGGACGCTTGGGTACTTTCGCAGCTTTACAAGTATCGCCTGTGGTAGCTGATGGTGGCGCAAACTTGACCACAGCAGTTTGGCTCGCCGCCGTTTTAGTCGGTATCGGTTTGTTGGCTTTTGTTGTTTACATGTTTATCGATGCAAAACTCGATCGGCAGGTTGCTTTAACAGAGCCGAAAGTTGCGGTAGAAAAATTTTCATTTCATGATATTGGCGTAATTCTTTCGAACAGGGCATTTTTGTACATTGTGCTGCTGTGCGTAACCTTTTATTCGGCTGTATTCCCATTTGTTTCTTACGCTCCCGACTTTTTTGCAGATAAGTTCGGGTTTTCCGATATCCAAAGTGGACGTGTAACTTCATTACTTCCCATTGGAACAGCATTTTTTACACCGCTTTTTGGGTTTTTAATAGACCGTTATGGCAAGAGCGCAACTGCCATGATTTTGGGATCATTAATCGTGCTTGGCGTACATTTAACATTTGCGTATACAATGGTAAGTCCTTATGTGCCTGTTATTTTTCTGGGTGTAGCGTTTTCGTTAGTGCCGGCAGCCATGTGGCCAAGCATGGTCAGATTGGTAAAAGACAGCAGAATTGGAACAGCCTACGGAATTATGTATTCGGTACAAAACCTTGGTTTGTGGGGAGTGCCCTTGCTTGCAGGTATCATCTTAGATAAAACCAACCCCGGAAATCCGCTGGTGGCAGATTATTCAATGACTATGCTGATGTTTGCCGGACTTGGACTGATTGGACTCATTTTTTCACTTCTGCTTAAATTTGAAGATAAAAGAAAAGCCTTTGGCGTAGAAGAACCACTTAATAAAAAATAGTTATGGCATCTATTGATTATCAGTTATTTCATAATGAGATACAACGGAGATATGAACTGTTGACCGAAGGCGTGCATCCTTATGTAGAGTATAATCTGAAAGGTGATGTAATGTCGTTGCTTATTGCCTATGTTCCTCCGCAAATGGAAGGGCAGGGGATAGGCAAGTACCTGGTTGAGCAGGTTCTTGAAGAAATCGACCGGCGGGGATTTAAAGTAGTGCCGTACTGTTCATTTATTGCTGCCATAATTAAACGCAATGAGCGGTGGCATCATTTGTTGGCGTAAAAAAAAGAGGATCTCTTTTCGGAGATCCTCAATATTTGTTTGTTTGTTTCTTATTGCTTAGCTTTTTCTTTCACATATTTCTTCAACCACTGATCTTGTTCCCACAAAACGTGTAGTACCGATTCGCGTGCACGGTAGCCATGACTTTCTTTGGGCAGCATTACCAAACGTACATTGGCTCCTAATCCTTTCAGCGCATTAAAATACCGTTCGCTTTGCATGGGATAGGTTCCTGAGTTATTGTCGGCTTCGCCATGGATGAGCAAAAGGTTCGAGTTCATTTCATCGGCGTGCATAAATGGCGACATGTTGTAATAAATTTCGGGGGCTTCCCAGTAGTTGCGTTCTTCTGCCTGAAAACCAAATGGCGTGAGCGTACGATTGTAGGCTCCGCTGCGCGCTATTCCTGCGGCAAATAAATTGGAGTGTGAAAGCAAATTGGCTGTCATGAATGCTCCATAACTGTGTCCGCCCACAGCAACACGTTCACGGTCGATGTAGCCCAGCTCATCTACAGCGTCGATACCAGCTTTGGCGTTGGCTACCAGTTGCTTAATGAAAGTATCGTTGGGTTCTTCGTCGCCCTCGCCAACAATCGGGAACGAGGCATCATCGAGAATGGCAAACCCTCGTTTTACCCAGAAAATGGGCGAGCCATACCACGGATACGTAAATTCGTTGGGCGATGAGGTTACCTGTCCGGCACTGGCTTTGTCTTTAAATTCATACGGATAGGCCCACATGAGCATGGGCAGTTTTTCGCCGCTGGTTTTATCGTAATTGTCAGGTAAATAAAGTGTAGCGGATAGCTGAACGCCATCTTCCCGTTCATATTTAATAACTTCTTTATGCACATTTTCTAACCCGGCAAAGGGATTTTCAAAAAACGTAATGGCCTCTTTTTTATCTTTTTTGCGAATGTCGCGAATGTAATAATTCGGATATTTGTTTTTGCCCTCGATGCGGGTAAGTATCTTTCCTTTTTTCATGTCGAATGCAAAAATAATGCGTTCGAGCCTGTTCTCATCCTGTGCTTGCCATAGTCTTTCTGTTTCTTTCGAATCAATATCGAACTTATCTACAAATGGGAAAATTCCTTCGGGCGAATAGCCGTCTCCGGTAAGGTAAATATTTCCTTTTTCAACTAACAAAATGTTTTCGCCAAATTTGTTCTTTTCTGTAACCGGGTTGCCGGGGTCGTTATACCGATCCTGATAATTCCGATCCTGAATAATAACGGGTGCCTGTGCCCGGTCTGAAGGATTAATAAAGTAAGCTTTCAGATTGCGTGTATTCCACCAGTAATCGTAAACCAGCGCCAAATCATCGGTTCCCCAAACAACAGAGGAGTATCGATTGAATGTTTTTACCAGCGATTTAGGTTCTTCATCAAATGGTGCTTTCCATGTGAAAACTTCATCGCGGTTGTCAACTTCTTTTTCTGCATCGCCATCGTCAAGCGCTATAGCATAAACTAATGTGGCCGGTTGGTCGTTGCGCCAGCTTATGCGCCTTTTGCCTGTGCGTACCGACATGAAGCCTTTGGGAATTTCTTCTGTAAGTGGCACTTCTTCTATGGTTTTAACTTTTTTGCCATCTTTTGTGTAAACGTTGTATGTGGTTGGAAAACGATAATACGGCACAAGGTATGAAAATGGTTTTTCAATAAAACTGATGAGAATATATTCTCCATCAGACGAAAAACTTGTGCTGCGGTACATTTTGGCATCTTTCCATTTTTCGATGTTTCCTTCGAGTGTTACTGTAGAAAGTGTAGAGCGCACCAGACGTTCAAAATTAGCTTCATCTGTTTTATCTTCCAAAAGATCCTGGTATGTGCGGTTTTGGGCTTCCTGTCCTTCGTTTACCGATACACGTGGTCCCGTTGGTACGGCTTCTGCTTTGTCGATAAGTGGTTTGCGGTCATCGGGCAATTGTTGAATCAGCAGTTTTTCACTGTTTTTAAACCAGGTAAACGGGCGGCCTAAGTTCGCATTCAGGTTATCAGGTGTTATTTTTTTTGCAGATGATTTTTCGATATTCAATACCCATAGCTCTACACCGTTTTTCGTTGTGTTGGTAAACGCCATGTGTTTTTCATCGGGCGACCATGAGAAATTGGCCAGTTTTGGGTTATCAGGCATTCCTTTTACTTGTGTAGCTTCTTTTTCGCCCACTTGCATCACTTCTAAGTTGTTGTAGTAGCGTTTTCTGCTGCTGATGTTTGTTTTAGGGTTGATGCGCAATCCGGCAAGGCGCATCTCGGGCTGCGATAATTGCGCAATAGATTTATATTGATTACGCGAGAGCAGTACTATGTTTTTTCCGGCATCATCGATGCGCATGGAGGGTGCCAGTTCTACATCGGCAAGCTCCATAATTTCTTTGGGGGGCTTTTGATATTCAATATCGAGCTGTGCTTTTAAGCTGATGCTGAATACAATCAACAGAATAATCGGGAATAGTCTTTTCATAATTGTATAGCTTTAAATTTTGGTGTTTTTTATTATCCCCGAATTTATGAATCTTTGTTGCCAATTACCTAACGATAAGAATAATTGTACGGAAGCGAACGCTGATTGCCATTTAGTTGTTTAAATCACTAGTTATTATGTTTATCATCAAAAAAAATTATAAAAGAACTACACTGCTTTATAGTTCAATTACAATAGTTTTGCTATTTTTATCATACAACTATTACAAGTCAAACCCGTTAAATTCATTCTTATGAAAAAATTATTATTTATTGTTATGCTTATAACTGCAAGTGTTTTCGTTTTTGCCCAAAATAAAGCACTTTCACTTTATACATTTGAAGAAACTGCCGGCAGTTTTAACAGTATTGCCGGCCAGGGAACATTAATAACGCCCGACAGTTGGGATGACGGATGTACATCGGCCACCGATATTGGTTTTGATTTTGAATACAATGGCGTTGTTTACACGCAATTCACTGTCAATACAAATGGAACGGTCAATTTTGGCGATCAGTACATCGATGAAGAAACAAATAACCTGGAGTCTTTGGATGCTTACAATCTGTTGGCACCGCTGTGGGACGATCTCAAATTTTATAGTTCCGGCTCCGGCGATGGTATTTTTTATCTGCTCGAAGGCGATGCCGGAAATCAGGTGCTTACTATCGAGTTTCTACAGGTTGGACGCTATAACAGCTCAGGGTTTGTCGATTTCCAGGTAAAACTTTACGAGTTCGACAACCACATTGAATTTATTTATGGCGATTTATCAGAAGCTATAGATTGGCATGAGTATTCAACAACTTCTATCGGCATGAATGCCCAGACAGACGGCTCAACCGAGTTTATAAGCCTTACACCGGACTTTGAAAATGGCGCCACCATCTCATTTGATACTGAAAACGACGTTATTTCTCCCCAGGAGCTGAGTGCATTTCCGGTTGGAACTACATTTGCCTTCACTCCGCCGCCAGATGTATCGGATATTGATGTTGCAGTTACCGGCCTGGTTTCACCTGTAAGCGACTTTCTTTCTGGTGATGAAATAATTGAAGTGGAGATTTCAAACCTGGGACTCGAAGTTACCGATGGATTAACCTTAACTTACGAAATAGTGGATGTTGCCACAGGAAATGCAGTGGGCGATGCTGTTACAGAATCATTTACAGATTATCCGCTGGCCAGTTTAAACGTTACAACTTTTCAATTCGATGCTACAGCAGATTTATCTTCAAATTCCAAATACGATATCACAATTACAGCAACACTTGATAGTGATGTAAATACCGAAAATAATCAACTTACACAGCGAGTTAATGGAGTTGATCTTGATGGAAGACTGTTCGAGAATGGCCCCATCGTTACACAAACAGATGTTGGAGCTAATGGGGCAGATGTGAGTGAAGTGCAAACAAGCTTGAATATGTGGAATTACGGTTACAATACCAATACTGTAATTGGCTATCGAAATGCCGATGAATTTGTAGTGCCCGATGGCGAAGAGTGGATAATTACCGGATTGGGATTTTATGTTTGGCAGACTGGTTCTGATACCATTTCAACGATTAATCACTTGGATTTCAGGATTTACGATGGTGCGCCCAACCTGACGGAAACCGACACACTTTACGATTTTTACGATATCAATAAGCTTTCCGGTTCAAAATTTAGCGGCATTTACAGGGTGTATGATGATGATATTCAAAACAATGAACGGCCTGTGATGCTTTCTGTAGCGACTTTCGACGAAGAAAATGTCATTACGCTCACCGGCGGCACATATTG
The DNA here is from genome assembly GCA_964413185.1 of uncultured Bacteroidales bacterium. Lineage (GTDB taxonomy): Bacteria > Bacteroidota > Bacteroidia > Bacteroidales > Salinivirgaceae > Salinivirga. The sequence goes on along the minus strand of CAYPSX010000062.1, from coordinate 183 downwards.
GGTTGATTTTTCTGCCGGAGGCGCAATGGAAAGTGGCCCCTGGACACCTTACATTACCAAGATTGATTCTCTTACAACCGGAAATGCCTGGCATTTGGGGTTTGAAGGATGGGTCAACTGGACTGAAGATGGGACGGGCACGCAACAGGGATTGACGGTCTCGCAAAAACCCGCTCGACCGCC
>CAYPSX010000061.1:0-18735 GCA_964413185.1 uncultured Bacteroidales bacterium | reverse complement strand
GTCTCATTCTTTGAAAAGAAAAATGCGCTTTGGGTACTTGTATTGCACTTTTCGGTTTTCCCTGCAATACAAAAACAAACGCCGAAATAATATCAATTATCCAGCGAGTTACCATAATTCTTTTCAGCCTTTTTCGGGGGAGGTTCTTATATAAAAGCAGCAAATTGTTGCGATAGTTTAGGAAGAGTTTTCTCGGCGAATCGGTAGATAGCGTTCCTCCGCCCAAATGATAAACAGTAGACTGGGGATAAGTCATTATTCTATATCCCTGATTTTTCATTCGCCAGCACAAATCAATTTCTTCCATATGAGCAAAAAAACGGCCATCCAGTCCTCCAACTTTGTTAAAAACTTCAGACCGCACAACAAGACAAGCTCCTGTAGCCCACATCACAGAAGCAGGAGTATCGTATTGCCCGTTATCCTTCTCATTGGTTGCAATTACGCGTCCCCGGCAAAATGGAAAGCCATACCTGTCTAAATATCCTCCGGCTGCACCGGCATATTCAAATTTTTCTTTATCGAGTAATGCTCTTATTTTTGGCTGTGCTGCAGCTACTTCCTGAGCTCCATCCATTTCATTAATCATCGGGTTCAGCCAGTTCGGTGTTACCTCAATGTCAGAATTCAGAAGCACAAAATACTCTGCCTGACACTCTGCCAGGCCACGGTTGTACCCTTCTGCAAACCCGTAATTCTGGTCAAGGGTAATGATTCTTACCTCCGGAAATCTATCTTTCAACATTTCAATAGAATTGTCGCTCGATCCATTATCTATAACTATAATATCAGCAAGATTCTTATCGGTATGTGAAATAACAGAAGGGAGATACGTTTTCAACATCTTTTCTCCATTCCAATTTAAGATAACAACTGCAACTTTTTTCATATTCTTTCGAATAATAGATCAAGAATTCCTTTGAGAAAATTTGTGAAGGCAAATGTAATGGATTTAGGCAAAATTTTTGATTAATAATGCAAAAAGATGATTAACTTAAAGCCCAAATTGATAATGGAAAAGCGATACGCGAATATCCATTATTTTTTACATATATGAAAATTCAAAAATATAAGGATATTTAGATGGAGTTTACGCCCGAAGAAAGAGATACTGTTTATGCCGAGTTTGATAAGTTAAAAGCAAAAGCTGTTAAGTCGAGAAAACAAGAAGATATAGACCGCATTACAGAAGCTTTTGAATTTGCTTATAAGGCGCATTATCCGGTTCGCAGGAAGTCCGGTGAGCCTTATATTTTTCATCCTATTGCTGTAGCTGAAATAACTGCAAGCGAAATAATGTTAGGCACAACATCCATTATAACAGCTTTATTGCACGATGTAGTTGAAGATACAGAATATTCACGCGACGATATCGCACAGTTTTTTGGCGAAAAAGTTGCCGATATGGTAGAAGGCCTCACCAAAATGTCAGGTGTATTTGATCACCGGTCATCACTTCAGGCCGAAAATTTCAGGAAAATCCTGCTCAGTATGTCCGATGATGTACGTGTTATTCTCATCAAACTGGCTGACAGGCTGCACAATATGCGCACATTGGAAAGCATGCCGGCAAATAAGCAGCTTAAAATTGCCGGAGAAACATTGTTTCTCTACGCCCCATTGGCACACAGACTTGGTCTTTACCAAATGAAAACTGAACTGGAAGATATCAGTTTTCGGTACAGGCATCCGGAAGATTATCAGCGACTTAATCAAAAATTACAAGAATCCGACCAAAAAAGAACAAACTTCATCAATAAGTTTTCACTGCCCATTGCAGCAAGAATGACTGATGCCGGTTACGATTTTGATATATCCGGAAGACCAAAATCGGTTTATAGTATATGGCAAAAAATGCAAAAAAAAGGCGTTACTTTTGAACAAATTTATGACCTTTTTGCCATCCGAATAATCTTTACACCAAAAAAGGGGCAAGGCGAAGAAAAAGAACAATGTTATAAAATATATTCCCTAATTACCGATATTTACCAACCCCGCCCAGATCGCCTGCGCGACTGGGTGAATGCCCCCAAAGCAAACGGGTACGAAGCTCTGCACAGTACCGTTATGGGTCCCAACGGGCGCTGGGTCGAAGTACAAATTCGCACCCGACGCATGAATGAAGTTGCTGAGCGCGGCTTTGCTGCACACTGGAAATATAAAGGACAACACGATCAGGAAAGTGAACTTGACCGCTGGCTGGAAAAAATCAGGGAAACTATAGAGACTCCCGATGCCAATGCCCTTGATTTTCTCGATGACGTGAAGCTGAATCTCTATACCAATGAGATTATGGTTTTTACGCCTAAAGGAGAGTTGATAAACCTTCCGCAAGATGCTCTGGCTCTAGATTTTGCTTACGAAATACACACTGAAGTGGGTAATGAAGCTTTATACGCAGAAATAAATCACAAAAGCCTGCCACTTACAACCAAATTGAACAGTGGCGACCAGGTGCGAATTATTACTTCAGGAAAAGCTCAACCCAAATATGAATGGATGGGCATGGTAGCTACTGCAAAAGCTAAAAACGGCATACGCTCGTATTTCAACAAATTGCGCAATGCCGTTATTGAAGAAGGCAAGAAAATTTACCTGGAGTTGATTAATAACCAAGACATCAAATTAAGTGAACGATTATTTATGCGGTTGCGCGATCGTTTGGGCGTGAATAGCAAAGAAGATATTTTTTACGGTCTGGGAAAAGGAACAATCACAATTTCCGACATTAAAAAAGTACTTAAATCAAGGGTTGCCCCAAAATGGATGCGCTTCTGGTCTGTAAAAAGCGAAGGAAAAACCGGGACTGAAGAGCAAAGTATTGTTTTCGACAGAAAGAAGACCCTCAAAATATCTGATAAAGACATAACGCAGCAATATCAAATTGCCGACTGTTGCAATCCAATACCCGGCGATTCCGTTATCGGGTATTTCGAACCCGAAGAAAATACAATTTTTATACATAAATCAACTTGTTCTGAAGCAGTAAAATTATCTTCAGGCTATGGAGATCGAATTGTAAAAGTAAAATGGACTTCGCACAAAGCAATGGCTTTCCTTGCCAATATACGGTTAGAAGGAATTGACCAACCCGGCATCGTTCACGGTGTTACAGCCATTATTTCAAAAGAGCTGAGAGCCAATATACGCACAATACACTTCGAAACACATAATAATACTTTCAATGGCTGGATAGAACTCTATGTGTACAATCGGGAAGATTTACAAAGACTTATCCACGATCTAAAGGATATCAAAGGATTGTCGCGCGTTTGGCGTGAACACGATAACAAAAAATAATATAAATGGGTGCCTGTTGCCCAAAATAATTCCAGCATACATATTAATAAATTGATTTAATCTAAATAAAATTATATATTTGAACTGTTCTTTTTAATTAGACCAGATATGAATACTATGGAGACAAAAGAAGCAGTAAGAGAGCGATTCGCTAACTATTTGGAGACTACCGGCCACCGAAAAACACCTGAACGCTTTGCTATTTTAGACGAAATATATTCTCACGAAGGCCATTTCGATGTTGAATCGCTGTATATCTTCATGAAAAATAATAATTACAGGGTTTCCAGAGCAACGCTATACAACACAATTGAACTGTTGTTGGAGTGTAGTTTGGTTATCAAACATCAATTTGGGAAAAATATCGCACAATTTGAAAAAGCATATAATTCTGCTGAGCACGATCATCTTATTTGTACAAAATGTGGTAAGGTGATCGAATTCTCCGACCCACGTATCAAAAAAATTGAAAAGGATGTTGCTGCCAACAACGATTTCGATATTAGTTATCATGGTTTTTATTTATATGGATTATGTAGCGATTGTCGAAACAAATAATTGATATAGTTGTTTTGTTTTAAAGTTTAACCATAAAAAAAAACAGAACATGTCTATTTTAGTTGGAAAAAAAGCACCTCAGTTTACAGCCAAAGCAGTATTAAACGGAGAGAAAATCGTTGAAGATTTCTCCTTAACTCAATACCTGGAAAAAAAATACGTAGTATTTTTCTTTTACCCGGCAGATTTCACATTCGTTTGTCCAACAGAAATTATCGCCTTTCAGAAAAAAATCGAAGAATTCGATAAGCGCGGGGTAGCTGTTGTAGGATGTAGTGTCGATTCTGAATTTTCGCATTGGAAGTGGCTGCAAACAGAACAAAAAGACGGCGGAATTAAAGGTGTAAAATTTCCGCTTGTAGCTGATGCATCGAACTCAATTGCCGAGAATTACAATGTTTTGGCGGGCGAATATGATTATAACGATGAAGGCGACATAGTATTTAACGGACAACCAGCCGCATATCGTGGGCTGTTTTTAATCGACAAAGAAGGCGTTGTGCGCCACCAGGTTGTCAATGATATGCCTTTGGGCCGTAGTGTTAAAGAAACACTACGCATGGTCGATGCACTAATTTTTCACGAGAAAAATGGAGAAGTTTGTCCGGCCGACTGGCACGAAGGAGATGATGCTATTTCTGAAACTCAGGACAGTATTGCCAGTTATTTAGCGAAATAACATTGCTTACAATAAACATGAAAGGTTGCCAACACGGCAGCCTTTTTTTATAAACCGACAAGTGCTTTTTTCTCCCTGATGAAATGTATTTTTCGATTGTTTGAAGCGACTACAATTGTGTTATCCGGCAAAACAGCAGGTGCAGCAAAAATTTTACCTCCTGTATCGAATTTGCTCATGATTCGACCTGAACTCGAAACGACATAAAGATAATGGTCATAGCTTCCAATGCAAAACGTGGTATCGTTCAGGCTGCGGGGCGTAGACACAACCCAGCCACCGGTTTTTATTTTTTGTTTCAAATCGCCAGTCGGGGTCAATAAATAAATATGTTTATCGAGAGAGCCGAAAACAATGGTTCCATCGTTGAGCTGAAGCGGAGAAGAGTGGATAGACCCGTTGGTTTTAACCTTTTTTACAACGGTTTGGTCGTCATTGAATATATAAAGATTCTGATCGTAACTACCAACGGCAATCATCCCGTTTTGCAACACAATGGGCTTACTGTGTACTATCCAGTCATTTGTTGGTATGCTATTGTTCAAGACCCCATACTTATCTACCATGAATATTCGCTTGTCGTGTGAGCCGAAAACAATTTCATCGTTCTTTAGGATTGTAATACCGCCGTGTACCATTTTTTTTGTAAGAAAATCATAGGAAGTCCCATCGGGTCTGATAAAATGGATTTTATTCCGGTTGGTGCCAAATACCAGGGTTCCATCGGCAAACTGTTCAATTTTCGTAAAAATGCGTCCGCCGGGTTTAATTTTCTTAATAATATTGCCCATTTGATCGAAGAAATATACGAACTTGTCGTAACATCCAACCACAATGCTTCCATCGAGCAACTCGGCAGGGGTGGCATGTACCCAGCCACCTAATTTAACGTTGTTGACAAGGTTGCCTATTTTGTCCAAAAAGTAAATTTGCCTGCGGTGCGTGCCAAATACAACTGTTGTATCTCTGGTTACGAGGGGTTCACCATATATTTTCCCCTTTGTTTTAAATACCCGGATAATATCAAAGTCTAAAGATTCCTGGGCAAAGGATTCTTTGCCGCCAATGAGTACTAGCAGCAGAAAAACAATTATTTGCGCCTTAACGCTCAAAAGAAATTTGTTTAATCTCATTGTCAATTTTCCCATAGAGCGAACGGCTAATTGTCGTTAATGGCGACCTGACCGCAGATTGGACTATATCTTTTATTTGCAATGCTGCCTTTATTCCGGATGGGTTTCCATCTTCGAATATTAATTCTGAAAATTGTAACAGTTCGTAATGGATTTTCCTGGCCGTTTCTATATCATTGTTCAGTGCGGCCTGCACCATTTTTCTGAACGATTTTGGGTAGGCATTTGCAGTCACAGAAATAACGCCATTTCCGCCTGATGCTACCATTGGCATAGTAAGGGCATCTTCTCCTGAGATGAGTAGGAAGCCTTCTGGTTTTTTTTGTGCAATTTTCATGCACTGAATAAGGTCGCCTGAAGCTTCTTTTACACCAATAATGTTCTCATTATTGTGCGCCAGGTAAATAATGGTATCGGCTTCCATATTTTTCCCTGTGCGTCCGGGTACATTATAAAGAATAATGGGTACCGGGGAAACCGATGCGATGCTTGTAAAGTGTTGAATCAGGCCTTTCTGACTAGGTTTGTTGTAGTATGGTACAACGCTTAAAATTGCATCAATATTGTCAAAACTGGTGTTTTGTATCCGATTTATTACATCGCTTGTACTATTGCCTCCAATACCCAGTACCAATGGCACGCGTTTTTGATTGTGCTCAATGATAAAGTCTACTACTGCTTGTTGTTCATCAGGCGAAAGAGTGGGGTATTCACTTGTTGTCCCCAATGCAACCAAGTAGTCGACGCCATCATCAATAACATGGTTGAGCAGTTTTTCAAATGCTTTAAAATCAATGCTGCCGTCTTTGCGGAATGGTGTGATAAGGGCTACACCGGTTCCCTGGAATTTTTTACTATGCATAATTAGTTTCCTTTTGGGTTGAATTCTGGTTTATGACGGATAAATAATGTATCAATTGCTGGTGGTACTCGTTTTGGTCGCGTGTTGATGTTTCAATAAAAAAATCATAGTTTTCCATGAGTGAATCTTTGGGGCCGGCAACCAATGAGGCTTTCGATGATGCACAAATATATGCAAGCGGAAAAGCCGCACTAAAATCAGCCTTTATCATTATATCGAAACGCTGATTAATAAAATTATGAATCAACTCGATTTTTGGTTTTTTGTACCAATTTAAATCTTTTTTATAAAACAATGATAATGATTTTTTCTGTAAAAACTCTTCTGTTGGTTTTTTTATATTAACGTATGCAAGAACATGAACATCAATGTCTTGTTCGTGCAGAAATTTGGCAAGTTTTTGCATGTTTGCAGCTGTTTGGTCACTATCGCGCTCAAATAATATCCCGGCACTTTTTACTTGTTCCAGGTTTTTAAACAGCTTTTTTCTTGTGTTTGTCCGGACAGCTTTCTTCAATGATTTTCGCTGACAAAAACTTTTTATACTCATTGGGCTATATGTTACTGGTTTTTACCATGGCATTGTTTATACTTTTTACCACTACCACATGGGCATGGATCGTTGCGTCCAACTTTTTTCTCAACCTTAGCCGGTTGGGGTTTTTGTTTTTCTTTGGTATTGGCAACCAGGTCATTTTGCCTGGAAGTTTCATACTTGCTGTAATCTGTTCGTTCTCGTCTGCCTTGTTGTATTTTATCGTCTTCTTTAAGCGGAATGAAGGCTTTAAGGAGAACTGATGTTACATCTTTATTAATCTTATAGAGCATGGTTTTAAAAAGCTCAAACGATTCAAACTTGTAAATCAGTAACGGATCTTTTTGTTCATACGTAGCATTTTGTACCGAGGTTTTTAAATCGTCCATTTCACGGAGGTGTTCTTTCCAGGCGTCATCTATAACAGCAAGTGTTATAAATTTTTCTAAAGAACGCATTACCTCAACACCTGATGAATTGTAGGCTTCCTCAAGGTTTACAACTACCTGAAATGCTTTTGCTCCGTCGGAAATTGGAATAACAATATTTTCATATTTATCTTTTTGCTCTTCATAAACCGATTTTATTACCGGTGAAACTTGTTGAGCAATAATATCTTGTTTCCGTTCATACGCTTTGCGAACTTCACTGAATAGTTTATCTGTAAGTTCATCCGGAGATTCCTTCGTGTACTCTTCAGCTTCAAATGGCGGCTCAATAGATACGTGCCTGATCAGCTCCAGCTTAAAGGCATCAAAATCGGTACCTCCGTAATTTTCTTCAACCAGCGATTCGCAAACGTCAAACATCATGTTGGCAATATCAACCTCAAGGCGCTCTCCGAAAAGGGCATGTTTCCGTTTTTCGTATATTACTTCACGCTGAGAGTTCATTACATCATCATATTCCAGCAAACGCTTCCTGATACCAAAATTATTTTCTTCAACTTTTTTCTGTGCACGTTCTATGGATTTTGATATCATGGAGTGCTGAATAACTTCGCCTTCCTTAATGCCCATGCGGTCCATCATTTTGGCAATACGTTCGGAACCGAAAAGGCGCATTAGGTCGTCTTCAAGCGACACAAAAAACTGTGATGATCCCGGGTCTCCCTGGCGACCTGCACGTCCGCGTAACTGCCTGTCTACGCGGCGCGATTCATGTCGTTCTGTTGCTACAATAGCCAGTCCGCCAGCTTCTTTAACTTCCTGACTTAGTTTAATGTCGGTACCACGTCCTGCCATGTTGGTGGCTATGGTAACAGCTTTAGATTTTCCGGCTTCAGCAACAACCTCGGCCTCGCGCTGGTGTAATTTCGCATTCAAAACATTGTGTTTTATTCCGCGCATTTTCAACATTCGGCTGAGTATTTCAGATACTTCTACCGATGTTGTACCAACCAGCGATGGACGACCTTGGTCTCGCAGCGCCATTATTTCTTCAATTACATTGTTGTATTTTTCGCGTTTGGTTTTGTAAACCAGATCCTGCTTGTCGTCACGAACAATAGGGCGGTTGGTTGGAATAACCACAACATCCAGTTTATATATATTCCAAAATTCGCCGGCTTCTGTCTCCGCTGTACCGGTCATACCCGATAGTTTTGTGTACATGCGGAAATAATTCTGTAATGTAATAGTGGCAAAGGTTTGACTGGCGGCTTCAACTTTTACGTTTTCCTTTGCTTCAATTGCCTGGTGCAAGCCGTCGGAGTAACGGCGGCCTTCCATAATACGCCCGGTTTGCTCATCTACAATCTTGACTTTATTGTCCATTACCACGTATTCAACATCTTTTTCAAACATTGCATACGCTTTGAGCAACTGGTTGATGGTGTGTACTCTTTCTGATTTTACTGCGTAATCTTGCAGCAATTTATCTTTTTTCTTCAGCAGTTTTTTCGGTTCAAGGTTTTGTTTATCAAGGTCGGCAATTTCAGAGCCGATATCGGGAAGAACGAAAAAGTCCTGATCTTCGACATCGCTCGAAAGCAGGTCAATACCTTTGTCGGTAAGCTCTACACTGTTGAGTTTTTCATCAATTATGAAGTATAAATCATCTGTTACTTTGTGCATGTGCTTGGCATTTTCCTGCATGTATTGGTTCTCTGTTTTTTGCAGGAGAGCTCTCATACCTTCTTCGCTGAGGAACTTGATTATCGCCTTGGTTTTGGGCAAACCTTTGAAGGCGCGGAGTAGTAATAGTCCGCCTTTTTCATTGTTTCCACTGGCAATAAGTTTTTTGGCTTCGGCAAATATTTCAGTTACAAGGCGCTTTTGTGCACTAAAAAGCTTCTGTACATTGGGACGGTAATCTGTAAACAACTGGTCGTTGCTTTTTGGTACAGGACCCGAAATAATAAGTGGCGTACGGGCATCGTCAATTAAAACGGAGTCAACCTCATCGACAATGCTATAGTTGTGTTTACGTTGAACAAGGTCTTCAGGCCGGTGGGCCATATTGTCGCGAAGGTAATCGAATCCAAACTCATTGTTTGTACCGAAAGTAACATCGCATTGATAGGCTTCGCGGCGGCTCTGACTACTGGGTTCATGTTTATCTATACAATCGACTGAAAGGCCGTGGAATTCATAAATTGGCCCCATCCATTCGGCATCACGTTTGGCGAGGTAATCGTTCACCGTAACCAAATGCACGCCCCGTCCGGTAAGGGCATTCAGGAAAACGGGCAGGGTAGCAACAAGGGTTTTTCCTTCACCCGTGGCCATTTCGGCAATTTTTCCTTCGTGAAGCACAATTCCACCAATGAGCTGCACATCGTAATGTACCATGTCCCAGGTTACTCTGTTTCCACCGGCTGTCCACGAATTATAATAAACAGCTTTATCGCCTTTTATATCGACAAGATCGCGACTGGTCGCCATGTTCCGGTCGAATTCGTTGGCGGTAACAATAATTTCCTCATTGTCTTTGAAGCGCTGAGCCGTACTTTTTACAATGGCAAATGCCCTGGGGAGTGCTTCTTTAAGCTTATTTTCGAGCTTTTCGTCGATAACTTTTTCAAGTTTGTCGATCTCATCGTATAATTCTTCCTTTTTTGTATGATCGGGAGCAGCTTCAGCTTCTTTCTTGAGCTCATCTATTTTGTTTTGCTCTTCTCTAATTGCCGTGCGTATATCTTGTTTCAGCTCACTTGAAGCTTGTCTCAGTTCATCGTGACTGAGATGTTGAATATTTTCATATTCCGATTTTACTTGTTCTACTACCGGCATGATAACTTTTAGATCTCTATCTACCTTTGTGCCAAATACTTTAGCAACGAATCCGTCTATAAAACCCATTATTTATTTGTTTTTATATTTTCATGATTTATGGAACCTACAAATTTAATTGAAAATTTCTGCTATCCCTAATTAACTAACAAATTTTAGTTGCTGAAAACGTGATTATAAAATTTCTTTATTCAACTGCACATTTTCGTTGATTGTTGGTGGAAATTTGGGGGGATGAAAAGGTATTATGCCTAAATATCAAACTCTTAGCGTTTTATTTCCTGCTAACTTCTTTTTTATAGAGCTCCATAATGTGGCGCATGGTTTTATTGTTCACATTAAAATTAATGTTGTTTATTTGGCTGATTGGTAAAACGCCGGGGGATGTTCCAGTGAGAAAAGCAGCATCAAAATTGTGTGCTTCGAGCGTTCTTACAGGTCGTTCTTCAATTTGAAAGTTTGCCTGACCAATAAGCTCAATGACTATCTGTCTTGTAATGCCGGGCAATACGGTTTGCACAGTTGGGGTAGAAAAATGCTGTCCATCTACAAAAAAAATGTTACTGCGGCTTCCTTCAAATATTTCGCCATTGTTCACATAAATGGCTTCATAAATATTGTTTTGTTCAATATAATCCGTGGCAGCAGATCGTAAATCAAGCAGTTTTACTTTTGCATTTGGATTGTCGCGTTTAGCCTCAAAAAACATTGTTTTGACACCATAGGTATAGTCATGTGTTGTTGGATAATGGTGTGGAATAAAGCGTGCGCTCCAGTTCTTTTTATTATTGACAACGATTTCTATATTGCCGTTTTCCTGATGGCTAGCTTGGATTAATTGTTCAATGCTTTGCTTAATCTCATCTGTTTGGGGATACCCAATTTGAGTTATTTGTGCAGATTGTGTCAATCTACTAAGGTGTTGATCTAAAAAAACAGGATTGCTGTTAAAAATGCGTACTACTTCGTATATTGATTTGCCACTGACTATAAAATCATCGTGAAAGTTCGTGGCGGCTTTTATTTCGCCGTTTATTATGCAATATTTTCCTTTTATAAACATGCTGGTGATTCAAGCAAATTTTACTCGTTGTTTTTATTGATTAAAGAATTTACAGCATCAATAACATCTCGTCTCTGCTTCTGTAGGTTTTTGTTCGTTTTGCGTTTTAAAAACCATTTGAGTTTTAGTAAACTCCAGTAAAACAACCTCAATATTTTTATGCTCAAAATTCCCGACATTATGATGATAAAAAATATTATACCGGCTGTTTTTATCGGGTAAGCGCTTGCCAGGTATATGAGAATTCCAAGTAACAATAACAAGAACTGTACAATATAAAGTACGAACCTTACAGAAGTACGGAATTGTACATCAGCTATTTTTTTATTGACAAACCAAACCGGCCAATACCAGAAAAGCCCGTATATGGCAAGCCCGGGCAAGCTCAATGGAAACAGGATGATGGATAACAAAAACGCAACAATGGAAACTGATCCGGTATTCTGACCAACAATTTCATGCGGAGTATTTTTAATTGATTTCTTCAGTACTGATGCCGTATTTACAACCTGCTGAAATAGTTCGTTTTTCTCATTTTCAGCTCTATTCAGCAGTTGGGTAATTTCTCTTTGGGTTTCGAAACGCTCTTTTTGGGCATTTGCTCCATAAGATGGCTGTTTGTGGTCTGTGTAAACAGCTGAGGCCAGTAAACATTCGTTATAATGGTCTTCAGATTCAATATGGATGATATGTTTTTTTAATTCTTTCGATAAGCGTTTCGTTATATCATTGAGTGCAATTTGCGGATTTTCTTTATAGTTTTCCAAATACGGTTCAATGGGGAACGGCTCTCCAAAAACCACTGTAAGGCGGGTGAAAAATGTATCGTAAGCCGTATAATCAATTGCTGTTGGTATAATCTGCAAATCCAGCGGCTTGGCGGCATTCATCTCTGTCATAAATGCAATGCGCGCAAATCCTTTTTTAAGCATCCGCAGCCTTTTTGCCCCAAAGTGATTTCCCTCAGGAAGTATAACAAGACCACGTTTGCTCGAAAGCACGCGAACAGTATGTTCAAAAACTCCCTTATTTTGTTTCAATGTTTCGTATCCATCTCTAATGCGATAAACCGGTAGAATTTTGAGAAAATAGAGAATAGCCGCAACAAATTTCTTTTTAAAAATATCGCTCCTCGCGAGAAATACCAGCGGTTCGTTTTTGGCAAAAAGTATAGCCAAAGCATCCATTAAAGCATTCTGATGGTTAGGGGTTATAATTGATGGTTTTTCCTGCAATTTTTTTGGACGATTGATGCAATAAAACTCCCTGTGTATAAGATTGTGCAGGCCAATGGTAAATCTGTATGCAAGCCAATATAGTGGCGTGTTCTTTTCAATATTATGTTTTCCCATAATTGTAAATTAAAACGCAAAATAGCTTAAAAAACCTGTGAAAATCAAAATTTGAGTACAAAATTGATTTGGTAAAGATCGAAAAAATCTGAAATTCACACTTTTAAACAGGGTTTTCAGTTAAAATGGGTTTTCTTCGCCAAATTGAAGCAAGAATTAAGCCGGCAATAATATGCCAAATTCCCCACCAGGCAGCGATGAAGGCCATTGCGCCAACTTCCAGTTCAGGCGGGAAAATTTTGGGGTTAAAAATTAATACCAAAGCCAGTCCGGAATTCTGAATACCGGTTTCAATAGAAATTGTACGCCAGTTGATTCGCTTCAGGCCTGTAAAACGTGCAAAATAAAAGCCGGTACCAATGGCAAGCAAGTTATGAAAGAAAACAATAATCGTAACCCATTCAATATGTTTGATGAAATGATCAAAATTGTTCCAGAAAGCTACTACAATAAAACCAACGAACGCAAGAATCGAAAATATTTTAATGGGCTTTGTGATACGTTCTGTGAATTTGGGAAAATATTTTGGAAACTGTAAACCTGCAATTAACGGTATGCCCAGAATAATAAAAACTGTGGTAAACATCTGTACAGGATCAATGGTAAGGGGTTGAACCAGATCTGAATGTTTTTCGGCATAGTGGATATACATATTGCCATAAAATGAGAAGTTGAAAGGGGTGAGGATAATGGCTCCAATGCTTGAAAGACCTGTGAGGCTTACCGAAAGTGCTGTATTTCCTTTTGCAAGGTGGGAAATAAAGTTTGAAATATTTCCGCCCGGACAAGAGGCTACTATAATCATTCCCAGTGCCACGCCAACAGTAATGAAGTCGCTGATTAACAGCGTGAACAAAAAAGTTAGTAATGGAAGCAATATAAATTGCGATATAAACCCGATAATAGCACTTTTGGGGTTTTTAAAGACATCCTTAAAATGATGGGGTTTAATTTCGAGTGCCACACCAAACATTACAAAAGCCAATACGAGGTTCAGGACGAAAAGTCCTTCACTGTTGAAGTTCAGTTGTAGCTTATCTAGTAATTGAAGTTCTTCCCTCATAATGATTATACTTCTCCAAAAAGTTCAAACGATTCGTGCCCGGTTATTTTTACAGTATAGAATTCTCCTATCGCTAATTTTTTACTGCTTTTTACCAATATTTCTTCGTCTACCTCGGGCGAATCAAATTCACTACGTCCGAAATATACACCATTTTCTTCACGATCGATTAAAACTGTTAAATTTTTCCCGATTTTTGCTTCATTGGCTTGCAATGATATATCATGCTGCAACTCCATTAGCATCTCCAGTCTGTCTTGTTTTATTTGCTCGGGAACATCATCCTCATAATTATCAAAAGCATACGTAAAACTTTCGTGAGAGTAGGGGAATGCTCCCATTCTTTCGAAAGCGGCATTTTCCGTAAATTCCATCAGCTTATTAAAATCTGCATCAGTTTCGCCCGGGAAGCCTACCATCATGGTTGTGCGTAATGCAATGCCCGGAACTTCGTTTCTGATATGCTTAATCAGCTTTTTGGTAGTTGTCTCGTCATGTCCGCGCTTCATTTTTTTCAACAGGTGGTCGGCAATATGCTGGACAGGAATATCCAGGTAGCGGCATACTTTTTCGTTTTCCCGCATTTCTTTAAAAAGGTCATTCGGAATGCCAACAGGGTAGGCATAATGTAATCGTATCCATTTGATGCCTTCAATTTCAGATAATTGGCGAACAAGATCGGTGAGGGTCGGGTTATCTTGTAAATCCCGGCCATAAGCCGTTAAGTCCTGGGCAATTAATATTAACTCTTTTACACCTTGCGAAGCCAGAAATTGCGCTTCTTTTACGAGTTCATTTACAGGTTTTGATGTGTAATTTCCTGTAATTTTTGGAATGGAACAAAAAGCGCATTTACGATGGCAGCCCTCGGCAATTTTCAGATAAGCGTAATGCTTCGGTGTGCTGATAAAGCGCTCATGATCAAGGCTTGTTTGGTATTTTCCATTCAGGGCACTAACAATTTCCCGGCTGTTGTATTTTCCGAACCAGGCATCTACTTCGGGAATTTCTTTTTTTAGTTGCTCTGCAAATAGTTGTGTAAGGCACCCAAAAACACCCACAAAATAGTCTTTTCGGTTGTTTTTTAAGGCTACAGCCTCTAAAATGGTATCTACTGATTCTTGTTGCGCATCATGAATAAATCCGCAAGTGTTGATTAAGGTCACCGGATGGATGTCCGGATGGTCATAAACAACCCTGAAATTATTGGCCTGAAGCTGGCGCGCCAAATGCTCGCTGTCTACCAGGTTTTTGGCGCAGCCTAAATTTATGATATTAACAGTTTTCAATACAAAGTGGCTGATAGGTGATACAATCGGAATTTTCTAAGAGAAGGCATTTAGTTGAATAGAGAATCTACGAATTCGGTTTTGTTGAAAATTTGCAGGTCTTCCATTTTCTCACCAATACCAATGTATTTGACCGGAATTTGAAATTGGTCTGAAACACCAATTACAACTCCACCTTTTGCTGTTCCATCAAGTTTAGTGATGGCCATAGCAGTAATGTCGGTTGCTTTAGTGAATTGTTTTGCCTGCTCAAAAGCATTTTGCCCTGTTGAGCCATCCAAAATCAATAAAATTTCATGGGGAGCATCGGGAATTACTTTTTGCATAACTCGTTTTATTTTACTGAGCTCGTTCATCAAATTCACTTTATTATGCAATCTGCCGGCGGTGTCAATAATTACGACATCAGTATCTTGCGATTGGGCTGATTTAACGGTGTCGAATGCTACGGATGCCGGATCGGAGCCCATTTTTTGCTTGATTAGCGGCACTCCGACACGTTCGCTCCAAATTTCCAGTTGATCGATGGCAGCAGCCCGAAATGTATCGGCAGCGCCAATAATTACCTTTTTACCGTTTTGCTTGTATTTATGTGCTATTTTGCCGATGGTCGTGGTTTTACCAACACCGTTTACACCTACAACCATTATTACAAAAGGTTTTTTATCGGCCAGTTCCCAGGTTGCGTTTTCACCACTGCTCGATTCAGTCAATAGCGCAGTTATTTCATCCCTCAGAATTTGGTTGAGTTCAGAAGTGCTGGTGTATTTATCTTTAGCTACTCGCTCTTCAATTCGCTCAATAATTTTGATCGTTGTATTTACTCCTACGTCTGATGATATGAGTATTTCTTCCAGATCGTCCAGTACCTGATCATCGACTTTGGATTTACCTATAACAGCGCGCGATAGTTTCTGAAAAACACTCTGTTTGGTTTTTGATAATCCCTGTTCGAGGTTTTTTTTCTTATCTTTTGAAAATATTCCCATTGTAATTAATCGTTAAAGGGCTGCAATTTAGCAATATTTCGTATATAAAAAAAGGCCAACACAATGTGCGGCCTTTTAATGAATATTTTAGACGGATTACTTCTTAGCGAAGAAATCTTTTACGTGATCGTTATTCACAATTGCTTCTTTAAACTGATATGCACCTGATTTAGGTGATTTTACCATTTTAATAACTTTGGCGTATTCTTTTCCTGATCCTGATTTCAGGGTTGCAACTACTTTCTTGGCCATATCTTAAATTATTTAATTTCGCGGTGTAATGTTACTTTTTTCAGAATAGGATTGTATTTTTTAATTTCAAGCCTATTCGGTGTATTCTTCCTGTTTTTCGTAGTAATATAGCGGGAAGTACCTGGTTTTCCGCTATCTTTGTGTTCTGTACATTCAAGAATTACCTGAACGCGATTTCCTTTCTTCTTTGCCATGACTTACCTCCCTCAATTAATATTTTGTAATGTATCCTTTTTCTTTTGCTTCTGCCAGGGCTTTTGACAGTCCTTTTTTGTTAATTGTGCGTAATCCGTTAGCAGATACACGTAGTGTGATCCACTTTTTTTCTTCCGGATGATAGAAGCGCTTTTTCAGTAAGTTGGGATAGAACTTCCTTTTGGTTTTCGCATGTGAGTGCGAAACGTGGTTCCCAACCATTGGCTTTTTCCCTGTAATCTGACAAACTCTCGACATCTTTCTATGTTTTTATATTCATTTTCCTAAATCGGTGTGCAAAAATCATGATAATAAATGAATAAATCAAATTTTTTTGCAAAAAATACTGTAAAAAGTAAAAAAATCTTGATCAAATTAGCTTTTTTAATAGTTCATACATTGTTACGGTTGAGGCTCGTTCAATATTGACCATGCGACCGTGGGTAAATTGGAAGTGTCTGGAATATACTTCGCCTTTGATGTAAATAGCTGTCCATAAAGTCCCTATGGGCTTTTCCGGGGTACCACCGGTGGGGCCGGCAATTCCGGTGGTTGCCAAACCAATGTCTGTTTGCAACAGTTGTGCAACGCCTGTGGCCATTTCTTTTGCTGTTTGCTCACTAACAGCGCCGTATGTATGCAGAGTTTGAGTGTTTACTTTGAGCTGGTTTTCCTTAACTTCATTGCTATAAGCCGTTATGCCACCTTTGAAATAATTCGATGCACCGGGTACGCTGGCAATCCGGTGTGCTATTAATCCACCGGTACAACTTTCGGCTGTTGATATGCTTAATTTCTTGTTTGATAGTATTTTGCCAAGTGAATGTTCAACTTTTTCTTTTCCTTCTGCTACAATGCTTTTACCTAATAATTGGGTCAATTTTTCTGCTTGTTTGTCAAGTATTTCTATATTGTTCCTTTCGTCTGACAAACGTAACCTTATAACGCCGGGAGATGGAAGATAGGCCAGCTTTAAACTTTTTTCCAGGTTCGATTCCCAATCATGTAAAGTGTTGGAAAGCTCACTTTCCGGATATCCGACTACATGGTACGTTCTATATGTATTTGCAGATAAATCAAACTCTTTTTTTAATTCCGGAAATATAATTTTATTAAATAAATGTTTCATTTCGAATGGGACACCCGGCATTGAAATAATTTTGGTGCTGCCATGTGTGAAAATCTGCACTGGCGCCGTTCCAACCGGGTTACGAAGTACTTTGCTGTTGTCAGAAACTAAAGCTTGCGCACGGTTGTTCTCAGTAAGCGATAAGTAACCGCGTTTTTCGACAATAAATTTTTTGATGTCATCCAACACTTCATTATTCATTATGAGCTTTCCACCAAAATAATCATTGAGGGCTTCTTTTGTTTTGTCATCGTTTGTCGGGCCAAGACCACCAGTCATGAGTACCAGGTCGGTATTTGGGATAATATCTTCCAGAGTTTGCTTTATTTGTTCGGGGTCATCGCTAATGCTCCTAATCTCGTTTACTTCAAATCCTCCATGAAAAAGTTTGTCGGCGAGCCAGGCAGAATTGCTGTCAATGATTTGCCCAATGAGAATTTCATCACCAATAGTAACAATCGTTGCTGTATGTTTTGTCATAGAGTTATCTTTTGATTATTGATATCCTTCGCCGTATTGCAGGCGGCCGATTTACGGGAAATACTCCGTATTGCGCTTTCCGAATATCTTCAACCGTATAAAAAGCAGTGGGGTTGTACTGCTGAACTATTTCCTGAACGTGCTGGAGTTTTTTTCTTTTTAAAATGATGTAAATAACATTCACTTTCGAAAACTTACCTTTGGCATCAATTTCGGTTACTCCGTATCCTGTTTTATAGAGTGCATCAACAAGTTCTGTTGTGTCTTTTTGGGTGATGATGCGAAAAACCAGTGTGCCTATGGCCAGTTTTTCTTCAATGATCATTCCTATATAATTGCCTGTTGCAAAACCAGCTGCATAGGCAATATAGCAAACCCAATTATCAAGGTTTTGCATTATTTCACCCATAGCTAAAATCCACACAATTACCTCAAAAAAGCCCAAAAGCGGCGCCAGAATTGTATTTCCTCTCGATACAAGGATAATTCTGATGGTACCAATACTAACATCTAAAATTCGCGCCAAAAAAATTAGTATTGGCAAAATTACGTATGTATACCATTCCATAATTAATAACTAAAGTTTCGCAGTTAAATAATGTGTTGAAAAACAACAAAATAAC
>CAYPSX010000060.1:0-18737 GCA_964413185.1 uncultured Bacteroidales bacterium | reverse complement strand
AAACTTAAATTACTGTGGGTAAAGCCTTTATAATCACAAGTGTATAAACCGTAGCTTTATGGACAGGCTCTATTTCGGCTTACCTTCATCGTATTTTATTTTATCTATCTGTTCACCTTTTTTATTATATATGCGCCAGGTGCCATCTTTTTTATCATCTCTGTACCTGCCTTTAAATTGCTTTTCCCCGTTTTCAAAGTAACTTTTAAACGAACCATGTTTCCAACCGTCCTTGAGGTTTACCTCGTATTTTAGCTGACCATTATCGTAATAAGATTTGAATTCATCGGCAGTAAGGTCTGGGATCACAATTTTATCTATCGAAGCCAGCTTTTGTTTATATATGTCTTTCCATGGTGTTTCCTGTTTTTTGTGCTCCACATCAGCTGTATCAATAAGTTCTGGTTTATTGGTGGGGTCAATAGTCATTTCTGGCAGGGTTGGACTTTCAAAGCGTGTGTGCAGAGCTGAATAAAACAAATTATCGGCTTTCGTAAGTTGAAAGCTAATATTGGAAAAACAGGTGATATAGGATTTGTTCTTTTCCAGCTCGTTCCTATCATCTTTTTCGGCCATTTGTTTAATATCTTCAAATAACAGGGGGGTATTTATGTATGCAAATACTGCTGTGTTGTGCTCAAGATCGCTGTAGTACGCATTAAAGGCTTCATTTTCCGATAAAACAGTTTCGGTATCTACAGCATCAATGATATTTTTTAATGTGCGGGGATGATTGCTAAAAATTACCCAGTCATCAATTTGTGTATAATATGGTTTTTCAATTTTATCGAAGAGTTTACCAAAAAACAACTTGAAAAATCCCTTCATGGCCATATATTGTATGGTATGGCCTTTATAAGTCACTCCTTTTATCTTAACCGGTGTTTTCTTTCGTATTTGATCCTGAATATAATTAAGTCCTTTAGTGGCTTTGTTTGCATCTGTGGTTTGCAGTAAAAGCGCAAACTCTCGTATGTTGGAATTTGTAACGGGCTGATTTTGGATGAGCACCATTTCATCATCAACCCAATCTATAAAATGCTTATTTAAGTCAATATCTAAAAAATCTTCTATCTGCTTTCTGTTTTCCCGGTATTCTTTTTGATGATCGGGATTCGAATGCAGTGCCTTTTCCAGGTTATTAACAAATGAACTTAAGTCATCAAAACCCATTGCCATAAAATATGGCGTATTTTCCGGCGTGATCTCAAGAAAATCATGCCCTCCCATGCCGGAGCTATGCAATGCCTTCAAATAGGAATTCACGGAATCCCGGTAGTTAGTGTATCCATCAAATCGGAATATATCATCTTCGTAGTCTACCGTAAAGCCCGAATAAAGCAATGAATGCCGGAGATTAGCCATTGCCGGGTTATCTTGTGCAAATTGATGAAGATAAGGTATGAACTGATTGTAATTAATATACACCCGGAATAAACCGGAGTAGCCCACTTTATCTGTAATTTCCTGGAACGCATCATTGGTAGTAGTGGATTTTGATTGTTTGATTACAGCTTCTGTTAAAGAAGGCACAAAAGAGGCAATGACAAGGTTCTCTACAAATGCGATGTGCAGGGTTTCTTTAAGGTCTTTGATGTATATTTCTGTAATTTCTATTCCTTCGATAGTACGGTAGGTAATTCGATAATCTTCGCCTAAAATGTTTTGCAAATAGTATTTAATGCCACTAAGCCTTGAACCTTTGCCCAGGTCCAGCATATATAAGAAATCATAACCAGTTCTTACCGGATGAACTGAAATTAACACTTCTTTATTACCGGCAAAATCCAGCCAGCCATTTTCCTGCACCAACGAATCAATGTAGTTGATGTCGTTCGTGATGGACTCAAATTTCGGGTTATTTTTGAGGTGTTGCCATATATTGCTGCCACTTAATTTATTCCAGCTGCTTACCGGTTGCTCTGCAGTTAGTATATAGGCTGAATTTTGCGGTATTAAATGAAAGGGCTGCACCTTATATGCAGGTGCAAAAAAAAAGAAATACCAAATCGTGACAGCTAAAGCGACAATTATTGTCAATGCAAGAAGGATTTTTTTCATAGAAGAGATGTTAAAAAATAAAATATCAATAACCTCCTGAAATTAAAAAAAATAAACCAAAATAAAAATAATCCCTTCCCGGAAGATAAAAAATAATGAATCCGGTAATTAATTAACATTTGGATATGGAGCCACATGCTGCTGAAAAACGGTCGGTTTTTCTATGTGTCTCAGGGCAAAATTTTGTCTCTTTTTATGGCAAATACAACTCTGTTGTTGTTCCCCTCGTGCGGGCCAAACTCGGTTAGTAACCATAAATTTGTTGAGGTTTTTGCCAAATACAGGTCTTCTAAACCGGGCGGAAATACGAATGTTTTGTTTTTCTCAATGGTTAAACCCGAATTGTAACAGGTTCCCCTGGTGGCTTTTAAAGCGTGCAGGTGACTTTCATTGTGCCGGCCATAGCTGCATGAAATCCATATAATTTGATGATGTGCACTGAAATTCATTGAGGCGGCTCCCTGCATTTCACTTAAAAAAGGCGAGCAGAAACCTGAGTTTTTATTTACCTCACCAATTTTATACCAACTGAGCCGGTTTTCGTTCGATAACATACATTCCATATCATCGCTGTGATAATTTCTGCATTTATGAAATGAGCCAATTAAAATTTTGTCTTTATCCCAATCATAGGACATAAACGAAGGTTTTATCGGGACTTCATAACTGCCAGTGGCTTTTAAAACATATCTGTAATTGTAAAAATCTTGCGGGTTTACCTCAATTATTTGATCCATATTGAATGTATGCACTTTGTAGTCACTGCTGTTTCTTGAATCCGGAACATGCAATTTTCCGTTTTTATAGACCAATCCGCCTGCGTGTAAGTTCCTGAATGTATTGCCATAGGCATCAAGCAATAAAATATGGCGGTATTTTACCTGTCCCATACTTGTAACATCTACCACAGATATTCTTGCGCCCCGGTTCTGGTAATTCGCCTGTTTTCGGCCGTACCACGACACGATTACATATTTTTTGTGATCTTTTACCATACCGCATATCCCCTGCGGCCGCCATTTTTTGGTATTATTGTCGCCACTATTCCACCTAAAGCCCGTGTGCGCGTACGGAAATTCTGATAATGCTGACCGGTTCAGGGTGACAGCCTCACGGTTATAATCTATTTGTGTTACAGTTCGATTGTTTTGAGCAAAAACAGTGTTGCTATTAACAATGAAAAAGACGAATAAAAAAATGGTTAAATGTTTTATCATAGCAATTTGGGGATTATGTTTTTTTCGTTTCGCACAAATTTCCTCATTTCTTCTTCCTGATGCGGCTCAGCGTAGCAATATCGACCCCGATAAACGAGGCGATGTGTCCCAGTGTGGCTTTTTGCAGCACTTGCGGATAATCGTTGCAGAATTTCCGGTAACGTTCGGTGGCCGATAAAGTTTGGAACTGGTTGGCACGATCTATCATTTCGCGGCTCTTAAAGTCGGCCAGGTCTTTGCAGATTTGGTTCCAGGCCGGAATAAGATCGTACAACTCTTTTTGTCGTTCGTAACTCACCACCATCAGTTCTGAATCTTCAATAGCTTTGATGTTCTCTTTGGCCGGCACCTGATTGTTGAAACTGTCGAAAGAGATAATGAGCGAGCCTTCAGGAAAAAACTCCGAGGTAATTTCATTGGCATGGTCGTCGTAAAAATATGAACGGAGCAGTCCCTTTTTAACAAAGCCAATTATTTTGCATACTTCGCCCTCTTTCAAAAAGAAATCGTTGGCCTTAATGCTCATAGGCTTGTAACTGCTCATGGTGAGTTCAAGCTCCTTTTCTGAAAGGTTGTATTTTTCGATGGTTTGTTGGTCGAGCTGCATATACTGATGTTTTTTTAATGCCAATAACAAATATATCAATTAACCTTAACTCCCAATAACAAATATATCAATTAACCTTAACTCCCAATACACATACATCGTCGATTTGCTCATGATTGCCTTTCCAGTTCTCGAAAGTTTGCTCTAGTTTTATCTTTTGATCGGGCATAGGGAGTTCTACGTTTTGAAGAATTTGGTTCTTGAAAGCAGGAAACGTAAATTTCTTGACTGATTTGCCGCTAAATTGGTCGGCAAAACCATCAGAGAACAGATACACGGAATCGCCCTTGTTGAGTTGAATGGTTTGTGCGGTAAACGGATCCATCTTTTTATAAATTCCAATAGGCATTGCATCACCTTTTATCTCATAAAGGGTGTAACCATTAGCGGTTAATTTTCGTTTATGGTTAACCTCTGCTGCACCTGAGCTGCGAACCAAATAAAATGGATTTCCGGCACCGGCATATTGCAAAACTCCATTTTCAGTATTATAAACACAAATCGCGACATCCATACCGTCTTTCACCACTGTATTTTTAACAGAAAGCGACATTTTGTCCTCAACATTTTTTTGCTTTAGCGCCTCTACGACCAAAACACGCAGCTCATTCAAAATTCGATCGGGTTGGGTCACTCCATTTTTACGAACTATTTCATCAAGGAATGAAATGCCCAGCATACTCATAAATGCTCCGGGCACGCCGTGTCCTGTGCAATCGGCTACGCAGAATATCACATCCTGCCCGGCTTTAGCCGCCCAGTAAAAATCCCCGCTTACAACGCTGTGAGGTTTGTAAAGAACAAAATGTTCGCCTAAAATATCTGTGAGCTGTTCCCGGCTGGGCAAAACAGCCTGTTGTATTAAAAGGGCATAATCAATACTGGAAACAAGTTTGTGGTGAATAGATTCAATTTCCTGTTTTTGGTCGGTCACCTTATCACGTTGTGTCTCAATCTCATCACGTTGCGCCTCAATTTCTTCTTTTTGGTTGGTAATTTCTGCATTTGCGTGTTCCAATCGCTCATTTTTCAATTGAATTAAAGCATTGGCCTTTTGTTTTTGCTTAAAGTTTCTAAAAATAATAATTGCAATTAAAGCAAAGAGCACAATAACGGCAATGAGTCCATTTCGTTGCAGTTCCTGTTTTTTCATAACCGCATTTTTCCGGGCTATTTGTATTTTCTGTTTCTCAATTTCCTGCTGCTTTTGCTCAGACTTGTATTTGGTTTGCATTTCGGCCAACGCTTCGGTCTTCTCCCTGTTAAATAAGCTGTCGCGCGTAGCGATGTATAGTTTGGCATATTGCAAAGCACTATCGGCTAATCCTTGTTTCCCAAAAGTCTCCATTAGAGCTTCCGCTATACTGTTTTCTGCAGGCAATGCTTTTATTTGCCGGGCTATAGACAGAGCTTTATTACCATATTTCACAGCTTGTTGCAAATAATATTTCCGTTCAATGGCATCTTTCGTAATAGAATCTGCCAACTGTGTATGCAGTGCAGACAGATTTAAGTAACCCTCTGCCAGTCCGTTTTTATCACCGATAGCATTTTTCAGTTCAATGGATTTGAGATAAAATTCAAATGCCCGATCGTAATTCCCCTGTACCAAATGTACTTCGCCAATATTGTTATATGACTCGGCTACTCCCTTTTTGTTGCCAAACTCACGCTCAATGGTCAGTGATTTCTTAAAATATTCAATGGTTTTGTTATATTTACCCTGCTCATAGTAAATCATCCCAATATTGTTGTAAGAAGATGATGTGCCCTGATGATCGCCCATTTCTTGCTTAATTTTTAACGATTTTTGAAAATATTCAATGGCCTGATCAAAGCTCCCCTGATTATAAAAAATAGCCCCTATATTATTGTAAGAACGCGAAATGTTTCGTTGACGCCCCAATTTCTCAAAAACTTTTGCCGATTGTAAAAAGGCTTCGATAGCTTTTTCAAAAGCTCCCTGACGGCTGTAGACGATACCCATATTGTTTAACACACGAGCTACGCCATAATCTTCCTCAATCCTTTCATACAAGCGAATCGAATTTTGAAATTGTTCCAACGCCTGATTAAAGTCGCCCTTATTATCATGAATTATCCCTATACAATAACTTGCATTCGCCATGCGCTTTTTATCTTCAATATCCATTGCTATGCGTAAGGCTTTTTTGTAGTAAATCATGGCAGAATCGGGATGTTGATATTCCAATGCATCACCGATTTTCAGAAACAAATTAAATTTACTGGTATCAGCAGTTGTAAAATCAATGCGGTTCACCAACGAGTCCACATTATCTTGTGCACAGATGAAACCTGTACAGCCAATAGCAAAAAACAAGACACCTGCTAGTAACTTAACGTTCATACTGTTTTTTTTGTGAAGATACATTTTTTTCCGCACAATATCATTGAAGTAAGAAAAGTCCGGCAAGCCCGGATTATCAATTGAAAGTACGCCAAATAAGGCTTTTGCATTTGTTAAAAAGTAAAAATATTTTGATAGCGTAATAAACGAGAGCCGTTAGGTGCGGCATAATTGCGCAAATCAAAATGCTGAATACTAATTATTTATTTAGCTGCGAAACTTCAGTAATAAAAACTCCGGCACCAATAGAACTTTTACAAAAATTGGGTGTTGTACAGATAAATATAACCTAAAAAAACACATTATGAGTATACACAAATCATCAGCCAAATGGAATGGTAATTTACCCGAAGGAAATGGTAAAATGATTATTGGCGGAGGAGCCTGGGAAGGCAACTTTTCGTTCAAATCGCGTTTTGAAGATGGCAAAGGCACTAGCCCCGAGGAGCTTATTGCTGCCGCACATGCAGGATGCTTTTCAATGGCCTTTTCGCATGCACTGAACGAAGCCGGGTTCAAGCCCGAATCGGTAGAAACCCAAGCCAGCGCCATGTTGGAACAAGTTGAAGGAGGATTTGCCATTACCAAAATGAAACTTAAATCAAAAGGCAAAGCAGAAGGCGTAGATGAAAAAAAGTTTAAAGAAATTGCCGAAGAGGCAAAAGAGAATTGCCCTGTTTCAAAGGCTTTAAAGGGTGTTGAAATAACCCTAGATATAACTATGCTTGATTAACATTTTTCTCGAAGAATTAATCTAAATGAATAGTATGGGCTGAATGCCAGACAAAAAGGATTCAGCCCGTATTTTTTTTGATTGATGCTGCGGGATATCGCAGATAGGTTAACACAACGCCCAAAAAAACCAGCCCAAGTCCAGTCAAATCCACTGCCTGCACTTTATCTCCAAAAGCAATCCAGGCCATGAGCATAGTAACCGGCGGCCCCAAATAAAACAGCGAAGCAACGCGTGTGGCATCAATCCGGTCAATTAAAATCCACATAAGCGCATAAGCTCCCAACGAAACGCCCAGCACAAGCCAAATCATTGAGGAAATGAAAACCGGATTCCATTCAACAGCTAACTGCTCCCAAAAAATAGCTGGCACAGCCACGGCTACAGTTGTTGCGAGGCTTTGGTAAAAAAGTGATAACCGAACCCGGAGTTTCGGATAGTTTTTCTTCAGGCTGATTTTTCGGTGAAACAAACTGGCGGTCGTTATGGCAATAACCGAACCCAATGGTATAAACCAGGCGAAAACCTCGGAAGTATCATGAAAATCAACATGAGCCACCACAGGAACGGCCACGCCTATGAAACCAACAATCAAGCCCAGCCACCGGAGCCATGACGTAGGTTCGCCAACCACTAAACCCGACAACGCGCCTGTTGCCAGTGGCTGCAATGCAACAACCAGCGCTACAATTCCGGCAGGCACGCCGTCATCAATGGCAATCAGCACACACGTAAGCCAAACGCCGTGTGCAAGAACCCCAATCAACATCTGCGGCATAGCCAAACGCCATCCGACCCAACGCAATTGTTTTGTTATGTACAGATATAAGAAAATAAGTACTGTTAAAGCCAGGTAGCGATAAAACATCAACGTAAACGGGCCGGCATAGGGTAAACCAAACTCAGCACCAATAAACCCTGAATTCCACAAAATCACGAATCCGGTTATCAACCAAAAGTTTTTCTGTGCACTATTTAACCGCATATAATTAGTACAATCTCTCCCGATGAATAGTTTACTACCAAAAGGTACAAATAAAAATTCATCTGACAATTGTAAGTCAGAACCACCTAACAAAATTCAATATCAAATCAAATTGGGGTATAGATAAAAAAATGCCTAACTTTGTAAAAGAGCAGGCAACGTACCCGACAAAAAAAGAAAGCCATCTATTATGGGTAAAGACAAAATAAATCGGATTATTGGCATTATTAAATCTAATTTCACACCCTTTTTTGCAATTAGTTTGGGGGTTGTTTTGTTTTTACTCTTTTTTCAGCCGTTTTCTCCGGGTGGACTTACAATTAACAATTTTGAAGCTAAACTACTTTTTATGTCGGGCTTCGGGCTTATGGTGTTTATTTTACTTTTTGTCCGACTTATTATTCCTGCCAACATCTTCACAGATATAGAAGAACAAGATCAGGAAAATACTACTATGGCCTATCTGGCTGATTTTCTACTGGCGACTTCCATTACCCTGGGATTCGTATTTTATTTGCGCTATGTTGGTAATTTAGACATTACATTTTTTATCGTTGTAAAAATTGCTGTTATAGCACTTTTCGTGCCTATTGTACGCAACTTGCGGCTACGCATGTTTTTGACCCAAAAACAAAATAAGCAACTCCGTGAGAAAATATCCATATTGGAGAAAAAGGTTAGCCAATATGCCGAAACTTATGCCGATGCCCCGGTAGAATTGCATTCGGAGTATTCTGCTGATATTTTCCGGGTACAGGCCAATCAAATTATTTATGTATTATCGGCCGATAATTATGTAGAGGTCGGTTATTTACATGAGGATGAATTCAAAAAAAAACTCATTCGAAACACGCTAAAAAACATAGAAAACCAGTTGGTAAATTTTCAGGGATTCATCAGAACCCACCGCACCAGCATTGTAAACATGCAATATGTTGATGAGCTCAAGAAAAAAAATAACAAATACTGGCTTTCTTTAAGCGTTTCTGCACAAACTATACCCGTGGCACGCCAATACCTCATGGTGGTAAAAGAGCTTTTATAGCTTCAACCGGTTGTCTTATTTTTGATATTTTCCCTTTCAATGTAGCTTTACAAATACTCAAAAGAAGCACACACAAAGAAAAAATCACAATCTACTAAATATTAGACAGTTAACAAAAGTCTAAAGTCTTGTGGCCAATCTTATTCGCCACAATTTTATGGTATCAATGATACTTGGACCAATATTCTGTTTTCCAGCCACCTATATTTGTAATAAGCTGTTTTACACCCTAATTTTGAATAAATCCTAAAAACCAAATATTATGAACATTCTTATGATTTATCCGAAATATCCGGACACGTACTGGAGCTTTAAGCATGCTTTGCGATTTGTTTCCAAAAAAGCGGCTGTTCCGCCATTGGGTCTCATTACCGTATCAGCTATGCTTCCCGAAAACTGGAACAAAAAACTTATAGACCTGAACGTTGAACCATTAAAAAATGAAGATTTACAATGGGCAGACTATGCGTTTATAAGTGGTATGTATGTACAAAAAAAATCGGCACGCAACATTATTTCACAGTGCAAGGAGCAAGGGGTGAAAATTGTAGCCGGTGGCCCTTTATTTACACAAGATTACGATCAATACCCTGAAATCGACCATTTTGTTTTGAATGAAGCAGAACTCACACTGGCAGCATTCGTAGAAGATGTTTCCAGCGGTCGCACACCAAAAAGGTTTTATAAAACTGATCAATTTGCAGATATGCACACTTCGCCGGTGCCCGACTTTCACTTACTGAAATTACAGGATTACGCTGTAGTGAACCTCCAGGTAACACGCGGCTGCCCGTATAACTGCGACTTTTGCGAAATTACAACACTGCTGGGGCGTAAAGTTAGGATGAAAAGCACACAGCAGGTCATAAACGAATTGCAAACCCTCTATGATCTGGGCTGGCGCGATTCAGTTTCGGTGGTCGACGATAATTTTATCGGTAAAAAAGCCGTACTCAAAGAATCTCTTCTCCCTGCAATAATCAACTGGATGCAGGAACACAAATACCCGTACAACTTTAGCGTACAAAGCTCCATCGATCTGGCTGATGACAAAACATTGCTGGATATGATGTGCCGTGCCGGGTTTCAATCTGCCTTTATTGGCATTGAAACCCCTTCGGCAGAATCGCTGCATAGCTGCCATAAAGGACAAAACGAGAACCGTGATCTTGTACATGATGTTCAGCACATTCAACGCTCTGGCATTCAGGTATCAGGCGGCTTTATTGTGGGTTTCGACTCCGATGAACCCAATATTTTCCAGCGACAAATAGACTTTATTCAAAAAAGCGGTATTGTTTCTGCCATGGTAGGCTTGCTCAATGCACCCAAAAACACGCGACTTTACGAACAAATGAAAAATGAAGGGCGCCTCACCGTTGATGCAACCGGGGACAACACAGATTTTACCATGAATTTCTCCCCAAAAATGGATCGGCAAAAACTTAGAGAAGGATACGAGCGCATCATTCAAAATATTTATGGCGTAAAACCATTCTATCGGCGCCTCAGGAACATGCTTAAGCTATATAAGCGTCCGTCTGGCATCAAAAACAACATCAGCTTCAACAAATTGAGGGCATTTGCCCGCTCAATTGTAGTGTTGGGTATTGCAAAAAAAGGCCGGTGGGCATATTGGCATTTACTATTTTGGACGCTCTTTAACAAACCCGGTCTGCTGGCCGATGCCATCACATTTGCCGTGTACGGATATCATTATCGTACGGTTTATGGTTTGCGGGGCGGTAAAAAGCGGTAAAGGCCAATATGGCGCATGATTTTTAGAGCAAACGAACCGGCTATTATCTTAAAAATTGATAAGTTTGCACAAAAGTTCCATACATGACAGACATGCAAACGCCCATAATAATTGCAGGGCCCTGCAGCGCCGAAACCGAAGAACAGGTTTTGTCTACTGCCGAAGCACTTTTGCAATACAAGCAGCTCACGGCATTCCGGAGCGGCGTATGGAAACCGCGTTCGCGCCCGGGAAATTTTGAGGGAGCCGGCGATGTGGCACTTAGATGGCTCGAACAAGTGAAAAAACACTACGGCATTCCATGTGCAGTTGAAGTGGCCACTCCTGCACATATCGAAAAAGCACTAAAAGCAGGCATCGACTATTTGTGGATTGGCGCCCGCACCTCATCGAATCCGTTTTCGGTGCAAGAGCTTACCCATGCCTTGAAAGGCGTAAAAAACACGGTAATGGTCAAAAACCCGGTAAATCCGGATATTGAACTTTGGCTTGGTGCCATTGAACGCCTAAAAAATGTGGTAACCGGCGAAGTAATGGCTATACACCGCGGTTTTTACCCGTTTGAACAAACTCCGTACAGAAATATTCCCAAGTGGGAAGTCCCCATTGAACTCAAAACGCGCATGCCCGAACTGCGTATTATTTGCGATCCGAGCCATATTGCCGGTAATCGCGACCTGATTCCCGAAATAGCGCAGTACGCCCTTGATTTGAATTTCGACGGGTTGATGATCGAATCGCATGTTAATCCCGATGCAGCGCTGAGCGATGCCAGTCAGCAGCTTACCCCACAAAGTCTCGATCAACTGCTGAACAGTTTGCAGTTCAGAAAAGGTGTTTTGGAGACTAAATCGCCCGGCCAGCTCGACAATCTGCGTCATCAGATCGACTCCATTGATTCACAAATACTTGAGCTGCTCAGCCAGCGCATGGATGCCACCCGCAAAATCGGGCAATACAAAAGCGAGCACAACATTGCCGCATTTCAACTCAAGCGGTGGAAAAATATTATCCGCTCACGCCTAGAAACCGGCACATCGCTGGGTTTATCAAAAGATTTCGTGAAAAAAATGCTACAAAGCGTTCATAAAGAGTCGATTCGAGTACAATCTGAGCTGATGAAAAAACACAGGAAATAATGATGAATAGTAATCCACCCAAACTTCAAAGTAATCTATTATAGAAACTGTGCAATGGGAGCTGTTTTTTTATTGGTATGTTAAGGTTGCTAACTAAAGCAAAACATTTTTAAATTTATCTCGTTTAATATATTACATTTGTATTAGCATGAATAACCAAGAGAAAATATCAACAACTGTAAATGCACTCCTTTTTGTGCTAGAAAAGTTAGGTGGTAAAGGTGACTTCCACAAACTTTTCAAGATTTTGTATTTTGCAGACCAAAAACATCTATTGCGTTATGGTTCACTTATCACAGATGATATTTATATCGCAATGAACAATGGGCCTGTTCCTTCCATGACATATGATATTCTAAAAGCATTGAGAGGTGATGGCCTACTTGAGACTTATAAATCCCGGTTTGAAGAATACTTTCAACTTATATCTAAATATGAGGTTAAATCGCTTTCTACTCCAGACCTGGAAGAACTATCTGACTCTGAGCAAGAATGCTTACGGGAATCTATTTCTGATAACAAAGATTTAGATTTCAAGAAATTGACTGACAAGTCTCACGATTTTGCCTGGTCTAGTGCTGATAAGGATTGTGAGATGAGTATTCAAGATATCGCAGTTGCAGCTGGGGCTAATCAACAACTAGTTGATTACATTAATGATTCTTACGAAAATCAAAGAGCTATTTTCGAATGATTCCGGGAGATTCCTTCCCAGATAAGTTTAAATCGAATTTTTCAAATAGAAATTTGGCTATAGGCAAAGTACTGAGGCTTAAAGTCAAAGACACCAATCCCCCAAAAATCAAAAGATTTATTATAGTCGGATTTTCAGAGGACAAATTTACCTTAGCTTCAGTTTATATTAACTCTGAAATAAACACAAATATTAATTGGAGTTTGGAGCAACAAGAATTACAATTAGAACTCACATCAGATAACAGAGAATATCTAGATAAAACATCCTATATTGATTGCTCTCAACTTATTATCAGGGGTTACGATGAAATCAATTCAATCGTTAAATCCAGACCTGAATCCGTCTTAGGAGAAGTGAGCCGTACCGACTTGGAACTTATTGTGAAAAAGTTGAAAGAAGCTCGTACCATCAAAGGTAAAATCAAGAAACGATACGGATTATTTGAGCTGTAATCTACTACTTTACAGCTCATAGTGCCCTGACATACCATTAGTTAAAAACTAATAAAACAATTCAGGTATACAAAAAGCAAAATCTACTTAGAGCCTGTCCATAAAGTCAGTGTCTGGTTCATAATGTTCGAGTTCAAGGCTTGCGAAGTATTTAAAATCAAGGAGTCCCGATTCTCGGGATGACTGTTTTAAATACGAGCATAACGTGATACATTGAGCATGTCGAAATGCAGAAATCGGACATTATGGACAGACACTACTTATTCTCCCGCAAATCAAACTCGTAACTTTCCATTACGGGATTCGACAGGATTTTTTTACAGGCTTCCTCTACTTTCTCTTTGGCATGGCCTTCATTATCAGCTTCTATTTCGAGGGTGATGTGCTTGCCAATACGTACATTCTGCACACTTTTGTAACCAATATTGTGCATGCTGGCAGTTACAGCTTTTCCTTGCGGATCGAGAAGTGCCTTGAGCGGCATTACATTAATTTCTGCTATAAAGTTCATTTTAGTCGCCTTTTGGATTTACAAACATTTTAACACCGGATAGTAACATATAAACCGGTACAATAAAAACTCCGGCTGTAAATTTAAACAAAATTACGGCAGCCACCGACCAAATCAATAAAATTAAGATAAATATACCGCGAATACCCGATACTTTTTTAAGACCGAACAACGGTATGGGCGCTATCAACATAACACTAAAAAACACAATTACGGGCAGTACAAACCAGGTATTGGTTAGTTCCGGATTTTGAATGAGCAAAAACACAAACGAAACCTGAAACAAGGCATTAGCAGGTGTGGGTAAACCTTTGAAATCGTACGTTTGCTCCTCATCAATATTAAATTTGGCTAACCGCAAAGCTGAAAACATAGCCAGTAAAAATGGTGTAAAAATGATCCATTGTTCCGGATTTGACAGCTCCATTGCTGGAAACCACATTTTTTGCAGCCACATAACCAGCATAAATGCCGGGGCCAGTCCGAAAGTTATCAAATCTGACAAAGAATCGAGCTGCCCGCCAATAGGCGATGAAACGTTGAGCAAACGGGCTGCAAAACCATCGAAAAAATCGAACAGCGCTCCTGCCAGAATAAAAATGGCAGCCATTTCGAAATTGCCATGCACGGCCATAAAAATAGAAATAGCCCCTGAAAGCAGGTTCAATAAAGTAAGGAGGTTGGGAATAGATGATCGTATCATGTTGTTTACAGAGTTTTTTTTATATTTACCAACAATAAATAGCTACAAATGTAAGTTAAAAAATAGAGTTGCACAGGCAATCGTTAATTTTATCATTTTTACAAATTAGCACACATTTTCATTTTATGCGAAATATCACATTAGTAATTTTTGTTTTTTGTCTCTCCCCCATGTTGATGCACGGCCAAATTGCGCCCAAGTACAGCAACGAATTCCTTGCCATTGGAGTTGGCGCCCGCGGCCTGGGAATGGGCAATTCGGTGGTTTCGAGCACTAACGACATTTACGCTACATACTGGAACCCTGCCGGACTGCTCAATGCGGAAAAAGAGGTGCAAGTCGGGTACATGCATTCTGAATATTTTGCAGGCATTGCCAAGTACGACTATGGTGCAGCTTCATACATCATCGACCCGAAACAAACCATTGGTATTTCGCTTATCCGGTTTGGTGTCGACAATATTCCCAATACACTCGAGCTGATAGACGCCGAAGGAAACATTCGCTACGACCGTGTTACCAGCTTTTCGGTGGCTGATTATGCTTTCCTTGTCTCGTACGCCCGCGATTTGGGCATTGAAGGGCTAAACGTGGGCGGAAATGTAAAAATTATTCGCCGCGTGGCCGGTGAATTTGCCAATGCCTGGGGTTTTGGTATTGATCTGGGCGCCACATACGAATACAAAGGATTTCAATTGGGGGTTATGGCACGCGACATCACCTCAACATTTAACGCATGGAGCTTCGATAACAGTGAATTGCAACAAACTTTTGAAATGACCGGGAATGAATTGCCCGAAAATTCCCTGGAGCTCACACTACCCAAATTCATCATTGCCGCCTCCAAATCATTCACCGTAAAAAACGATTTCCACATTATGGCAGAGGCCAATATCGACATAACCACCGATGGAAAACGAAATGTATTACTCAAAACCGACTTGCTGAGCATGGATCCGCATTTGGGAGTGGAAGTTGACTACAAAAAATTGTTTTACCTGCGTGGCGGGTTCATCAACCTGCAAAAAGAATACATCGGGGCCGATGAAAAAGAGACCGTAACCCTACAACCGACCATTGGTGCCGGACTACGCGTCAACCGACTCACCATTGACTATGCGTACATCAACCTGGGCGCTGTTTCGCAAGTGCCCTATTCACATGTTGTTTCGCTCAGTTATGGTATTGATGTGAACAACAAACAGTAGTCACCCAATGCACAAAAAAACCGGCACTTATACCACAACCGTTGCCAAAGCTAACCAGTTCGCCATAATACTGATGCTGCCAATCACAGCACTTTACGGGTTACCTTACGGATTTTTGTGGGGCGTAGAACGTTTACTGGAAAGTATCGACTGGTTTTTAGTGTGGATGATTCCCGTTTTCATTGTCGGGGCTGTTGTTCACGAATTAATTCACGGTATAACCTGGGCTGTATTTGCCAAAAACGGATGGAAATCCATCAAATTTGGCATCAAATGGAAGTTACTTACGCCTTACTGCCATTGTAAAGAACCGCTAAAAAAGCCGGAATATTTTCTGGGCGCCATCATGCCATTAGTGTTGATGGGTATTTTGCCCGGCATCTACGCCATTATTACAGGCAATGCATTTGTGCTGCTTTTCGCCATTTTCTTTAGCTGGGCTGCCGGCGGCGATATTTTGGGCGTTTGGATGCTGCGCAAAGTAAAACGAAATGCCCGCGTGGCTGATGATCCGAATGAACTGGGATTTCGCGTGGTAGAATGAAACACACTGCAAATAAGCAGGTTGATTGGTATTAGCCAAAAAACAGCCGGTGCGAAAGTGAATGTTATCTGATTCAAACTAACGTTCCAATTATTCTAACAAGTTGCTTCTTCGCTGCACTTATCACATTGATGCTTCGATTACGCCCAGCAACAGAGCCTTCGAATGAGCGATGTTGTTGCTGGCTTTTTTGCACAAACACCAAATCACCGATGCGTCATTGCGAACGAAGTGAAGCAACCTTTTTTAAGCTTTCGCTGCGGTTAATTGCAACAGATCGCTTCACTGCGTTCGCGATGACGTCGCTGATTGAGCGGCACAAATCCAAAATCACCGACGCGCGTTGTACTGCCTGTGCTGAGCCCGTCGAAGTAAGACTGTCGAAGTATCATGGCGAGACACGAAACCATCTGCCTCATGCTTGTGCTGAGGTTTTTCACCTCATCCTGACCTTCTCCTCAAGAAAAACATCCTGACAAATTGGGCTTCATTACAATTTGTCGTATTTTTCGTGATCAAAAAATAAAATTATAAACAGATGAAGCATGCTATCATACTATTTTCATTAATAATGGCCATGGGAAGTGCCATTGCACAAAACACCGAATATTGGGTGTTTTTTACTGATAAAAATGATGTAAAATTTAATCCTTATGAATATTTCGACGCCAAAGCTATAGAGCGAAGGCTTAAATCGGGTATTCCTCTCGATCATAAATCAGATTACCCACTGAACAATCAGTATAAACAACATGTAGCCGGCGAATGTGAAAAAATTACCGGTGAAACGCGCTGGTTCAATGCTGTGGCTGTTGTGGCTACACCGCAACAAATCAACACAATTCAACAGTTCCCGTTTGTGAAAAAAATACAGCCCATTACCAGTCAATCGACGCTGGCTGAATACAATTATGAAACAAACTTAAGTAGCAAAGATCAGTTCATTCTGAAAAAGCAGCTTGAAGGCATGCAGGGACAGAAATTCACCGAATCCGAAGTTACCGGAAAGGGCGTGCGCATTGCTATTTTTGATGCGGGTTTTCCAACCGTTGACAAAAATCCTGTGTTCGAACACATTCGTAAAGACAACCGTATTCTGAAAACATTTGATTTCGTGAAAGAAAAACCGTTTGTCTACGATTTTAACAGTCACGGTACAGCTTGCATGTCGTGCATTTGCGGCAAAGCCAACGGTCAACTGATGGGCTTGGCGCCCGATGCTGAGTTTTTGCTGGCACGCACAGAAAAAAACACAGAACCCTACTCCGAAGAAGTCAATTGGATGCAAGCCATGGAATGGGCTGATAAAAACGGTGCCGACCTCATCAGCAGCTCGCTTGGCTATACGTACCACCGTTATTTTATTTACGATATGGATGGCAAAAAAAGTTTGGTTACGCGCGCAGCAAATATGGCTGCGGCCAAAGGAATGGTGGTAGTTAATTCCATGGGCAACGAAGGCAATGGCGACTGGAAATACATGGGCGCCCCGGCCGATGCCGACAGTATTTTATCCATTGGCGGACTGAATCCGTTTACCGATTATCACATCCGGTTCAGCTCATTTGGGCCAACTGCCGACAAAAGGCTAAAACCCAATGTTTGCGGCTACGGACAGGCTATTACCGCCGGAGAAAGTAAACTCAAAAGCAATTTCGGGACTTCGTTTGCCGCGCCACTTGTAGCCGGCTTTGTTGCCTGCGCCTGGCAAACCCGCCCCAATCTCACCAACATGGAGCTGATGCGCGAAATTGAAAAATCGGGTCACCTGTACCCCTATTACGACTATGCACACGGCTACGGAATGCCACAAGCCGGCTATTTTATGGACGAAAAAAACGATGAAAAACAAGCCCCTTTATTTGAATTTGTACCTGTAAATAGCGCTATCAACGTAGTGCTTACCGATGCGCAAGATAATTACCACAAAATTGGTGCTGACAAAATGTACTACCACATACGGAATGCCGATGGCAAAATTGTTGAATATGCACTTGTAAAACCTTATCAAAAAGAAGTATTGTCCATTGGCCGCGAAAAATTATTGCCCGGCCGTGTACTGATGGTTTTTTACAACGGGTACATTGCTGAATATAAAGAAACTCCCAAACCGGAATAAATCATTCGTAGCTTGTTTTCATTTTAAAACGAAAATATCATGACAAAAAAAATAATCATCATACTCCTGTTAGCAACTTTTGCATCTCACGCCTTTTCACAACGCTTTTTACTTTTCGAGAATGTTGATCAGGAATTGGAGGAAAGAAGCACTAATTATGGCCCCAACAAACGCCACTTTGTTTATCCATACCTGATGGGAGGACAAATTCTGGGTACAAGCAGCGACAGCCTGCCGGTTAATTACCTGCAAAGTGGTTCATTTGGTATGGGTTTGAAATACAAGCATAAACTCACCTCCTGGTGGTCGCATGGCTTAGATTTGGCATACCGTTATCAGCATTTCGGCATTGCACAAGAAAGCACCAAAAAGTTCCCGGACACAGAGGAGTACAAAAAAGAAAAACTCGCCCAGCATCAACTGGCAGGTACGTATTTCTGGCGTTTTAAACTGGGGCGAGCCGGCAATTATCTTGGAAAATATTTAGATTTGGGCGGATATGGAGCATGGTCGTTTACCAACAACCATATATACAAAACCGATAAAATAAAAGTGAAAAACAAACAACCGGATTATATGGAAGAATTTG
>CAYPSX010000059.1:3829-18866 GCA_964413185.1 uncultured Bacteroidales bacterium | reverse complement strand
GATTAAGCCACTCTCCCACCTCTCCGGAGTATGCTTTTCGTATATTTTTAAGTATCTAAGCTATTTTAAAGATCTGCGCTTCTAAAAGGTATTTCCCTCAGATGCGGCTGCAAAAATAGAATTTAGATTTATAATTACAAAATCTTTTTTGGAATTTATTATCAACCCATTTGGAATATTTTAATACAAACTTGGTTTCAAGGCACTTACGCTACAAATTAAACATCTTTAGTTGTGGCATTTTTTAGCGATAATTGAATCCTGTTTTTCTCTACCTCTACACTTTTAACCCGCACAACTAATTGTTGGTTTATATTAAGTTTTTCTGAAGGATGGGCAATGTACTCTTCAGCAATTTCTGAAATATGAATCAAGCCATTTTGTTTGATGCCAATATCGACAAAAGCCCCGAAATCTGTTATGTTGGTTATAACTCCGGGCAAGAGCATATTTTCTTTTAAATCCTCAATTCGTTCAATATGTTGATTAAATGTGAAAACGGAACTTTCTCCGCGAGGATCAAGTCCGTGCTGATTAAGTTCTTTCATAATATCTACAAGGGTATACTCGCCTACCTCATCTTGCATAACTTCTTTTTTCTCTTTTTCAGTAATGGAAGTTTCTTTTTCGATTAACTCCTGAATTGAGGCATTTTTTAATTGTCCGATTTTTTCTACAATATGATAACTTTCAGGATGAACGGCGGTGTTGTCCAATGGGTTTTCTCCATTTTTTATTCGTAAGAATCCGGCAGCCTGTTCAAAAGCTTTTGGACCAAGTTTAGGTACATTAAGCAATTCCTTTCGGTTATTAAACTTGCCAACTTTTTTGCGATAATCAACTATATTCTTGCCTGTTACAGTTCCTAACCCGGATACATACGCAAGCAAATGCCGACTTGCTGTATTCAAATTCACACCAACTTCATTTACACAACTAAAAACAGTTTTATCCAGCTCCTCTTTTAGCAGTTTTTGATCCACATCGTGTTGGTACTGTCCTACGCCAATTGATTTGGGGTCTATTTTGATTAATTCCGCCAACGGATCTGACAATCGCCGGCCAATGGAGATGGCTCCCCTGACTGTAACGTCATATTCGGGGAATTCTTCGCGTGCTGTGCTCGAAGCTGAATATACTGAGGCTCCATCTTCATTCACCATAAACACATCCAAATCCCGTGTAAACTTTATTTTCTTTATAAATCTTTCGGTTTCTTTACTTGCGGTGCCATTACCTATGGCAATTACATCGGGTTTATAAGCGTCGGTAAGCGATAAAACTTTTTTTATAGATTGTTTTACCTGGTTTTGAGGTGGATGTGGAAAAATGGTTTCATTATGCAGCAGATCACCTCGTTCATCGAGGCATACAACCTTACATCCGGTTCTGTACCCCGGATCAATGGCCAGCACACGCTTTTCGCCCAGCGGCGGAGCCATTAAAAGTTGCCGTAAATTTGATGAAAATAATTTAACTGATTCATTATCTGCTTTCTCTTTTAATTTGCGAAGAGTTTCATTTTCAAGAGAAGGGTGTATGAGCCTTTTATAAGCATCATCAATTGCATTAAGTATAATTTCTTGTGTAGTTCCATAACCCTTAAGAAATGCTCTCTTCAAAACTCTCATTACAGAAGCCTCATCCACTTGTATACCAATGCTAAGTATATTCTCTTTTACCCCACGAAAAACAGCTAAAACACGATGCATTTTAACTTTCGTCAGAGGCTCGGTATATTTAATATAATTCGAATATTTTCCGGCATCTTCTACCCCCGGTTTTATTTTGCTGTGCAAACTACCTTGTTCATATATTTTTCGTATAGCTTCTCTTGTTTCGGGGTTGGTAGCTATCACATCAGCTATAATGTCGTTAACCCCTTCCTTAACATGCTCAACAGAAGAATATGCTTCGCATGTGTAATCGGAGAACTCGCGATCTGTAATTGTCTGCTTCTGCAATAACACCTTCTGGGCCAATGGCTCAAGACCTGCCTCCCTGGCTTTTGTTGCCCGGGTTTTTCGTGAAGGTTTATAAGGCAAAAAGATATCTTCCAATTTATCTGCATCAATTTCATATTGGATTTTTTGCTCTAAAGTTGAATTTAATTTACCAAGATCAGCAATGACTTTGATTATATGCTCTTTACGTTTTTCAAGGGTGTTAAAGTAGTCAAGCTGTTTTTGGAGAGCACGGAGTAATTCCTCATCCAGATTTCCGGTAGCTTCCTTACGGTAGCGCGCAATAAACGGAAGTGTGGCTTTATCATTAAACAGGTTCTCAACGGCACTAATTTGCCAGTTTTTTACGTTTAAGTTATTGGATATGTTCTCCAAATAGCGTTTATGCATAGTTTTTTTGGTTAATAAATGACTGAAAAAATTTGCCTTTTCCGACAAAATTATGTTTATTTGGAATCATATAAAAATAATTGTATTTTTGTTAACCGAAAACCAAAACAACTTTAATTATGAGAAAGTTTACTATTTTATTAGCAATGGTTGCTTTTGCTACTTTTGCATTTGGTCAAAAAGGATTTGTACCACATGCGGCATCACTCAGTAAAGCTGAGAATGTTAAAAAAGAAAAGCAACAAATGAAAAATGACCTGCAAAATAGTCGTAGCCTGTTGTGGTACGAAGATTTTAATGGCACAAAATGGGCTGCAACTTCCGATGATGGGATAGCAGTTCCGGCAAATGCACCCGCAGGGTGGGAATTGTTCGATTTCACAGGTAGTGGATATTTTTTCCGCTGGGATACAGTTGGTCCTCGTGGTAACTTTACTTCACCCGGTGATGGAGACCTTTATTGTCAGAACCCTGAGGATCCAATGCTCTCCAGTACCGGTGAAAATGGTTACCTGATGTTAGAGGCTGATTATTACAATACGCTGCCTGACTGCTCTGACTATACAGACAATGCAATGAATGC
Organism: uncultured Bacteroidales bacterium; assembly: GCA_964413185.1. Lineage (GTDB taxonomy): Bacteria > Bacteroidota > Bacteroidia > Bacteroidales > Salinivirgaceae > Salinivirga. The sequence goes on along the minus strand of CAYPSX010000059.1, from coordinate 15,929 downwards.
AGCAGTTGTTTATAATGTACCCATTGATTTTTCCAATGAAGAATCAGTTCACCTGATTTTTGAACAGTGGGCTCGTTTTTGCTGTGCCTACAGCGCATCTGCTGACTCATGGTTTGAAGTTTCAACTGACGGTGGTGAAACATGGGAAGCTAAAAGTGTACACGAAGAAGCCATTAATGATGGTACCGCTAATGCCCACACCAGTGATTTTGATATCTCGCCAATGGTAGCCGGAGAATCTTCAGTTATTTTCCGTTTCCGTTTGCAAGGTCTTTCTCACTACCACTGGGAAATTGATGATGTACGTTTTGTAGTACCTGCTGCTAACGACATTGTATTGTTAGACTACTGGAACCAGTATCTGACAGCCTACCAACTTGGTGATCCAGACCTTCCATTGAACGATGAACAAGACTTTATTGAAGGTTTTTATCATTATCCATGGTTTATGGCTCAGGAATTTGTAGGTTTTAATGCCGCAATACTCAACTTTGGTATTAACGACCTTACAAACGTGACCCATAACGTTTTAATTAATAAAAACGGCCAGGAACTTACAACTTATTCTGCTGATCCTTTTGCAAGTTTTACAGTAGGGCAACAAGATACTACAGAATTTGCACAAACCTGGACACCCGAGGGAAAAGGTAATTACGAATTTGTTCACTACCTTACTACAGCTGAAGGTGATGATAATCCTTCAAATGACACACTAAAACGTGCATTTGCTATTGGCGACAGCACAATTTGCCCGATTGACACAACTGCAATTAACAGAAGAATGTCTCCGGACAACTGGACAAACCACGTAGATGGTCGCGGACTTGGTTTTTATACTACACTGCCTGACCCCTCGTTGCACGGAGATGGAACAGGAACAGACAGATACATTGTTTCCGGCGTACGCATATACTTGTCTACTCAGGAAGCTGATGCAGAAGCTTTAATTGAAAGCGGTGATGCTAACTTTGTTGCAGAACTTTACAAATATGATCCTGATGCTGATGCACTTGAATTGGTAATTCAATCAGGTACAAGAGTACTTACACTTGACGACACAGCGTCATGGGTATATATTCCTTTCCTTCTTAATGAGCAGGACGAAATACTTCAAGAAGGTGGAGATTACGTAGTAAACGTTGCATTCTGGGGAACCTGGACAGATCCTTATGGCCGTACAGCTTCTTACGACATTGGAGAATCAAGCAAATATAAATTCTCATTCGAAAGCTGTATGTTGACAGACCCACTTGGAGCTGACTTCGGTGGTGTTCAGGGTGGTGCCGGACCGGCAATTGCTCTTGGAATTTATTTCGGAGACGACTACACAACTACCGAATACGACGTAACCTTTACTGTTGATGACGGTTCAAAAGCCCCTGTTGAAGGCGCTACCGTTTTCGTTGGTGGAAAACAAGGAACAACCGATTCTAACGGAGAAGCTGTTGTTGCTCTTGAAGATGGTACTTACGACTATACAATTGAAAGAGAAGGATACGGAGATGTTACCGGATCTGTAACTGTAAGCGGTGCAGCTACTAGTGTTAGCGAAACTATTGCAACTTCTTACAAAGTAGTATTTGAGGTAATGAACAGCTTCGGTACTGAAATTGAAAGTGCAAAAATCGAAATTAATGATGAAGAACTCATATCAGATGTTAATGGTATGGATTCAACTTATCTGGTAACAGGAACTTACTCTTACACAATCACTAAATTTGGTTACACTGACTATACCGGAAGCGTAGAAGTTGCCGGTGCAGATATGACTGAAACTATTTCAGATTTTAACAAAACTGCATACCCGGTAGATTTTACAATTCTTGATGAACAAGGATCACCAATCGATGGAGCTGAAATTACAGTTGCAGGAGAATCAGCAATAACCAACGCAAGCGGAGAAGTAAACTTATCAGCTTTCTTTGGAACCAATGAGTTTACAGTAACAAAAGATGGTTACGAGGATTATACTGGTACGGTTACTGTACCTGCCCAGCTACAAGTAGAAGCTACTCTCCTTGCTAACTATCCGATTAGTGTAACTGTAGAAGACAATAATGGAGCAACCATTGAAGGAGCCAATGTTCAAATTGGAGATTATTCAGGCGTTACAGGTACAGATGGTACTGTAGATATCCTAGTGGTTAATGGAACATATGAAGTAATTGCATCCAAAGAAACCTATATCTCAGATACTGCAGATCTAGTAGTTGATGGAGCAGCAGAAAGTGTATCACTAACCATTATACCTACCTTCAAAATTACTTTCAATGTAGTTGATGAAAATGAGGATCCACTTGAGGGAGCTACAATTGACATCAATGGTACTACATTAGAAAGTAATGCTGATGGTGAAGCATCAATCAGCGGACTTGTTGCCGGTGATTATCCTTACCTTGCTGTTGGTAATATTTATCAGCAAGTTGAAGATATAGTTACAATCGAAGATGCGGATGTTACAGAACTAGTAACACTTCCAGTTGGAATCAGCAATGTAAATGCAGTTGACTTCAGCATTTATCCAAACCCAACCAACGGTCAGTTTAACATTGACGTTCAAGGTAAAGCTCAGGTAACTATCCTGAACACAGTTGGAAAAGTTGTTGAATCAATGACAATTTCAGGTTCACAACAAATCAACCTTGACCTTGCTTCCGGCGTATACTTCGTACGCGTTAAAGAAGGAGCCAAAGTTGGAACTAAACAACTGATCATTGAATAAATGATTAAGCAATAAATTCAAAAAGGGCAGCCGGTGGCTGCCCTTTTTTTATGCTCGTTTTTTTTAATTTCGTCTTCTATTTTTCCTGTTTTGTGCACCACATCGTTGATCTAAAACTTTTTGCTGAAAAGAAGTTGAGCACATGTTAACGAACTGAATAATGCGAGTTAAATCATTACACTTGCGCCGATAATTCATTGAATACTACTATTTTGCAATACATCGTGGCGGTATTCCATTTTTAATCAATCATTCTACCATAATTTCAGGCCCAACGGGCTTTATTCGATATAGAATGCACCGAAATAAACCAAGGCCGTTAGGCCTGACATTATGGTAGATAAAATGTCAGAAAGGAAGATGTCGCCGCGATGGAACGTTCAATCAGAAGTAATGAAGTATTCATCGGCGACAGTCTTGGAAAAAACATAGAGTTGAACTATGGCTTACAATCAAAAATTATTGGGTGCGAAACTTCCAGGGATGGTTTTTTTACAATTATAACATGTGAACTTTTCCTTACAAAAAAAGCCCGAACAGAAATCTGCCCGGGCTTTACATATTTTATAATGGAAAGAAACCTATTCCACAATTAATTTTTGTGTTGAGGAATTTCCGTTGGTTTTGAGTTCAAGGAAGTAAATTCCTGCTGAAAGCTCACTAACATTTATTGTTGCATGATCGCGGTAATCTGAATTAATCATAATCTGACCGCTTTCATTATAAATGGTAGCCTTGAATTGGCCATCAAGTTTAATGGTCAGCTTGTCACTTACCGGGTTAGGATATACTTCAATATTTTTGTTGATATCGTTAATTCCCACGCCTGTCATTTGTATATCAACGGTTGCCGGGCCTTCAACATTAAAACTTTCATTTTCAATTGTTTGATAATCGGGAGCCGTCACAGTGTAAAAATAAGTACCATCATTTAAATTTGCAACGGACTGGCCATTGCCATCGGTTGTATATGTGCCTATACCATCAATCGTTATTTCTGCATTCTCAATATTTGCGCCTGTACTACCATGGGTTACATGAAAAGTAATATCGCTACCTAAAAGAATTGGAGTTTCCCAAAGACCACGACCATAAGTTGCTGCTCTTAGCCTGCTGTTGGCAGGGTTTTCTGTATCATAATAAATTTCCAGTTCATCGACTCTTACGTTGGGTAAATTATCGTTAAATGCGACCCAGTCTTCGTTGTCTATTTTCATATAAACACCAACTTCGGTAGATACAAACAGCATTACGCCTTCTTCGTATTGTTTATTTTCCACAACGCTGGAGGCAGGCAACTCAGGCATATTTCCTGAAATATTTGTCCAATTGCTGCCACCATCGGTGGTTTCATAAATTGCATTTGAGTTATAACCTCCGAAAGTAATCCAAACAGTTTGAGGGTCGTCGTGCTTTATGGTAATATAGGTTATTCCGCTATAAGGCAATTCTGACGAAACCATGCTCCAGTTGTCGCCTCCGTCTTCTGTTTTCCACATAGAGTAGAGATCGGCTGCATAAATAACATTTGGGTCTGATTCTGCAATAGCGAGTGATCGCAATTTGCCTGAAGAGTTCATTGAAGAAATTTTTGTCCAGTTAGCTCCCTGATTCGTGGTTTTCCATACATTTGAGTATCCGGCATAAAGTGTTTCATGATCAACCGGATCGATAATATAGGGCGTTACCCATGCGCCGTCACCGGCACTGTACGCCGTAACATCAGTATCAGACCCCCAGTGATTTGTGGTGCGGCTGATAGCTCCGTAATAAGACGATCCATATTGTGTATTTACATCAGTATAATCAATGATACACTCCATTCCGTCGCCACCTTTAACATCGCTCCAGTAATTGTTCCAGTTTAGCTTTGTTCCGTTATCCTGCAAGCCGATAATTGTTTCATCTGAATCGGTAGCAGAAACACCTAAACGATAAATTTGGCTAATTTCCATTCCATCTGTTTTATCGTACCAACTGCCACTGTTACCATCGTTTTGTGAAATATAAACACCACCGTCGTTACATTCGAAAAGGTCGCCATTATCGCGATATGTCAACATGTGTTTGTCGGCGTGTACAGCCTGCACATAAAAACCACCGTACCAATGGTTTTCCATGTCCCAGGTGGTTCCACCATCGGTAGATTTCCATGTGTTAACACCTCCAATTAGAACAACATCGGCATCGTTTGGAGAAGCAGCAATTGCAAGATCGTACCATCCCTGGCCGCCACTATCACCGCCATCCTGCCAACCAAGCAAATTGTTGCCGCTTTCAGTACCATCGAAAACCTCTGTGAAAGAAACTCCGCTGTCATCGGATCTGTATATTCCGCGCAAACCGCCACTACTGAGGCAGGAGATTGCGTAAACTTTTGTTGGGTCATCCAGGGTTATGGCCAATTCTATACGTCCACCTCCCATTGAATACAGTGACTCTGTAAAGGTTTCACCGCCATCTGTTGATGTGTAAACTTTTCCATTATCTCTGGAACCATAAATTGTTGAATAATCGCCGGGTTTGTATTCCATGTCAATAAATGACAATGAATTAATTTCTGTCCAGTTTTCTCCTCCATCGGTTGTTTTATAAACACCCAGGCTTGTTGAAGCTACTATAATCTGTGCATCATTCGGGTCCTGTAAAAGCCTTGTTACCATGGCATTGTCTGCAAGGTTGAAGCTTAATCCGGTTTCTTCCCATGTGGCTCCTTCGTCTGTTGATTTTAACACGCCCACAGAATTATTGTCCCAGGCATCACGGTCGCCTGTAGCGATGTAGATAGTGCTTGATGTTTCGAAATCGTGAGAAACGAGAATATCGCTAATACCAAGAACGGGGTTATTATCGGTAAGAACTTCCCAGTTATTTCCGTTATCGGTAGTTTCCCATACACCGCCCGATGCAGCGCCAATCCAATATCTGTCTGTATTTGTGGGATGGAACGCAATGGTATTAATTCGGCCAATACCTGCGTATCCTCCGCCCGAAGAGCTGGGGCCTAAAACAGTCCAGTTAGCACCTTTGGCACTCTTCCCGGCATTTTGTTCTTGCCATTTTTGATATACTTCAAGAGGGTTTACATTTGGAAACTCACCGGTTTTCAAATCGACTGCTGTTTCCCAGTAATACTCCCAACGCTTGTATTGTTTCCAACCGGGAGCTTTTCTTTTTTCACCTTTATCATCGACAATATAACCTCTTTCCAGATTATAGTTTGACCAATAGTCGTTAAAAGCTTTTTGGTAATCATAAAGGGTTAGTTCCTTTTCGGATTTGTTTTCGGGCAGATTTTTAGTCCATGCCTGTCCGAACATAGTTGTTGAAGCCATTAACAGGCTAACGAGTAACAAAATAAAACGCATAATTAAAGTTGATTTAGTTTAACAATTTTTGTTTTTACAGGTATAATTTCTAAGCGAAATAACATTTTATATCATATAATTAAAATCTCAGGCAGTTTTTACTCCCAATCCGACGGTTTTGCATAAATCCTTAAATATAAGAAAAGGATGGATTGGTGAATTTCGGTTTTTTTTCGAATTTATTAGAAAAACGTTTAGTATACAAATAAAGTTGCAATATAAGAAGAAATTTATCGTGTTTTAACCTTCTTTACCGTTTTTAAATCCAACAAGTTGAATGGATTTACGGTTAACCCCTGTACGTTATTTCGCACAAATCGTACCACTTTGTCGTAATAAAGGGGTACCACCGGGCTGAATTCCATAACTGTTTGTTCTAATTGCTGATAGCAGGAATATTTTAAGCTGTCATTTGTCGCATTTAATGCTTTTATATAAAGCTCATCAACTCGTTGATCTATATATCTCGTATAGTTTGGACCTTGAGGACTTTTATTTTGGCTGTAAAAAAGGGCAAGATAGTTTTCGGCATCGGGGTAATCGGCAATCCAGCTTCCCCTGAAAAACGGCGCTTTTCCTTTTGTAATAATATTTCGGAACGAAGCACCAGTGCCGAGTTGTATTTCGATATTTATCCCGACAAGAGCTGCCTGGTGTTGAATATATTCGCATATATCGACATAGTCGCTGGTTGTAAGTAAGGGAATGGGTTTGGGGTAACCATTTTTATAACCCGCTTTATTCAAAAGTTTACGTGCTTTCTCCCTGTTAAATGAGTAACCTTGAATAATTTCGGGGTAATTACGACTTAATGCGGGTGGTACCATGCCGTTATTGGCCGGATATGCCATATTGTTTCGTAAATATGCGACAAGCTCTTTTCGCGAAAAACTATAATTTATTGCCTTTCTGACATTTAACGGAACAACTTCTCCTGTGGTACTGTCCAGGTTGAACCCCAGATATTCAGTATTCAAATAGGGACCGGTTTGAAGAAAAATCTCATCGTGGTATTTTTTTCTTAACAATCCCTGGCGGGTAAGAAGAGCATCTTTATATTGAGCGTTTATGCCCGATATAAAATCGAGGTTTCCAAGCATAAACTCCATAAATTCACTCTGTTTATCGGTAATGAATGTAATAAAAACGGATTGCAAATATGGCAGGCGAACACCTTTTTCATCAAACTGATAATACAAAGGATTTTTTCTTAAAACAATAGCCTCGTTGGGATGCCATTTTTTTAAATAGAAAGGACCTGTTCCTATGGGTGAGTGCCCGAAACGTTTTCCCAATGCTTCGACAATTCTTTGTGGAACAACTGCACAGTATTTCATTCCCAACATGCCTAAAAAAGGTGGAAAGGGTTGTCTTAATTTAATAATTAAAACAGAATCATTTACTGCTTTAAATCCGTTTTGCCCATAAGTTTTATCGAGTACAGAAAAAACCCATGCTCCGGGACTCGATGTTTCAGGAGCAATAATGCGGTTGAAAGAATAAACAAAATCGTGCGCCGTAACTTTCCGGTCATTCTTGTTCCGAAACAGCGGATGATCGTGGAAATACACATCATTTCTTAATTCAAATCTATAGGTGCGCTTATCTTTGCCAACAGTCCAACTATGAGCTATTGCAGGCTTAATATTCAGAACAGAATCAAACTGCACGAGCCCGTCGAACAGCTGATGTACCGGCCAAATGAGGGTTTGACTTCGGGCATAAGCCGGATCGAGCGAACTTATTCCTTTAGACTCGTTATAACGAAAAACATTTTGCATATCAACATCTGTCGAATAACAGCTCCAAAGAAACATCGATAAAAAAATGGGAAATATGTGTATTTTAAGTTTTATTCGCATTAATTGGCCAATTTGTAAATGAAAAAGTATAATTTCGTTACAAATCTAAAAATAACTGATAAACAATGCTGGAAATTTTAAAATACGTTTTACCTTCTTTGGTAGTTTTTGCTGCAGTTTTTCTCGTTTTGCATTACCATCTGAAGCAGCAGCGGGAAAAAAACAAAATTGAAATAATATTAAATAACCGAAAAACTATTATTCCTCTGCGTTTGCAAGCATACGAGCGCCTGATACTGTTTCTTGAACGGGTTTCGCCCGAATCCCTAATTATGCGTACACAAAGGCCCGACTTATCTGTTTACGACCTGCAATCTAAACTACTTAAAACCGTAAGGAACGAGTTTGACCATAACCTTACACAACAATTATATGTTTCAAATGATGCATGGAAGCATGTTCGGTTTGCACGGGAAAATATCGTTAAACTGATAAACAGTTCAGCAGAACAACATGATCCAAAAAAACCCGCCATGCATTTAAGCAAAACCATTCTGGAAGAAAGTGCCGGAGCAAAAAATCCTACGCTCAAAGCTATCTTTTTATTAAAGTCGGAGGCTCAAACCATTCTTAAAGCATAATTGTGGCAGTATAGGTAATTTTACCTAATTTTGTCATATTCATCATTTAATTTCAAGAGAATAATAATAATTCGTAATTTGCATTAAAAAATATGCGACTTAAATACCTTGTTATCATATTTTTAACAATTGGTATCGCTGGAGAACTCCATTCCCAGACGGTATGGGAGGCTCTTTTCTCAAAAGAACAATCTGCACAATTTAAAGAAACCTACGATGATATTTCATTAAATAAAAACACAAATATTGATCTTCGCCAGTTAAAACAGTACGTAAAAACACTTAATAATTACTCTCTTTCGCACATATCGGAACTTAATGAAGAATTTCAGAAAAAAGTGATAAACCACATAATAGCAACCGACAGTATTTCATATTATGAACAAGAAGATAACACCAACTGGTGGAAAAGTAAATTTGTGAAATTGGCTGAAATAATGCCTATTTATGTCATTCAAAAGAAAGTAAATGAGCATAGCAAACCTTATGACACTATTCAAATAGAGGTACCGGGAAGCAACAAAACCATTTCAGCTATCATCAACAATAATATTCTAAAAGGTTTTATTCTCTCAACTCAAAACAATTTAATTGCTGAAGAAGACCTTAGATATCTTACTAACAATGAAGTATATGATTTAATTGCTTTTTACCGTTATGATGAACCATTGCCCGATGAGGAACCGGAAGAACCTTTAATGGCAGATAACCAGCAAACCGAAACAAACACGGCAAAAGCTGAAAAAAAAACGGCGAACCCGAATGGTAACAACCAGGTGAGAGACAACCAATCGGGAAAAATTGATAAACCCAAACATGAGTCGGAAAAAACAAACTACAATAACGGCGAGGAAAAAGAGAAAACCAAACCATTGCCCAGTGCAGATTTGCCAAAAGGCTTGGCCTACAGGATACAAATTGCAGCTGCGCACAACCCATTAACAGAAGAAGAACTCAAAAACCGATATAAAGGGCAGAGAAAAGAGAAACAATTCAAGGAAGATGGCTGGATAAAATACTATGTGGCAGAAACGCCCTCTTTAAATCAGGCTAAAACAATTGTGATGGAAGAAGGCATGCCCCCTGATGCATTTATAATGGCCTATAAAAATGGTAGCAAAGCACCACAGTATTTACGTATTAAAAGCACCATAAAACATAATGACTTTAATGAGCTTGCTCCGAAAACTTTCAATAAAAAAGTTTGGGTTGTGCAAATAGCAGCAGATAAGAAGCCCCTGACTTTCGCTTCGGTAAAAAACCGGTATGCAGGAGAGAAGCCCATTTTTTATATAAATCAAAAACCATGGCACCGATACTCAATAGGTGTTTTTGACAATTTTAAAGAGGCCAATGACTTAAGGTTAAAATGTAATGTTGCAGACGCATTTGTTGCAGCTCACAAAAACAGCCGCAGAGTTGACTTATGGTCATCTGGCAAGAAAAACCCAACCAGCGGCAAACCCATTCATTACATTGTACAAATTTCCGCAAACGAAAAGCCTTTATCGAAGAAAGAGCTTAATGAAAAATATACCGGCAATCAAAAAGTTATGCATTTCCAGGAAAACGGTTATCACAAATATGCCTTGGGCCGGTTTAAGACATTCAGTAAAGCACTTGAAGTACGAAACCATTGCGGAGTGCCTGATGCATTTATTAAGGCATATCAAGACTCAGAAAATATTAGTTTATATAAAGCAAAACAAATTACAGATAAATACTAAAAATCAGGATATATGAGAAAATTACTTTACATTCAGGCTATAGCAATATTAACATTGCTAAGTTCATGTATCTCCCAAAAAAAGGTTTGGTTGATGCAAGATAAAGCTCCGCAAACGCAAACGGAATTCATGAACCCGCGTGAAGAATCCTACAAGGTGAAGCCCGGCGATCGGCTGTTTATCAAGGTTTACAGTAGTGACAAACAGACAAGTAAATTTTTTCAGACTGACCTGCCCAACTTCATGAACAGTACGTATCAGTACTTGAACAGTTATCCGGTTGGCCCTGACGGCTACCTGAACTTTTCATTTATTGAAAAAATACAGGTCGAAGGCCTGAGTGTTCCGCAAGTTGAAAAAGCCATCCAAAAAACGCTGAATGAATATTTCAAAGATGTAACAGTAGTGGTAAAGCTTGTCAACTTTCAGGTTACCGTGCTTGGCGAAGTGAAAAACGAAGGGAAATACACCATAAATGAAGAACGTATTAACCTGCTACAATCTATTGCTTTAGCCGGAGGAATTGATGAGTTTGGCGACCGTACCAATGTTTCGCTGATCAGGCACAACAAAGACGGATCAACAGTTCATTACCTAGACCTTACGGATAAAAAGATACTGGAGTCAGACTTTTATCACATACAACCCGGCGATGTAATTTATGTAAAATCACTCAAAAGTAAATCGTATGCATACAAAACATTCCCGTATGGTGTACTGATTTCGTCTTTTGCCGTGATTTTTTCTGCTGTTGCACTTCTCAAATAATCGAAAAAGGTAATAAGCTCATTGGTGCTATGCAGTACAAAAATTACAAGAGCGTTGCGCAATATAAATAAACATCCATGCAGGAAAACCACATTGATCGGTTAGAAAGTGATAGTATTGACTTAAGACATATTTTTCGCAAAACATTGCCCTATTGGCCGTGGTTCTTGTTAGCGATAGGAATATCGCTGGTAGTTGCTTTTTTCCTGATTAAAAGCACACCTGAAAAATATGCCAGTCAGGCAACCATTCTGATAAGTAAAGACGGAGGCAGCCCGAGCCTTGACAATTTGTTGCTTGGCAATCGTTCGCAAACAAATATGGCAAATGAGGTCGGTATAATTCAGTCGATCAACTTAAAAAAACAGGCGCTTAAATATTCCAATACAGGAATATCCTATTATTTAAAAAACCGATATAAAACAACGGAAGTATATGGCAAACAGCCCTTTAAAATATTGTTCGATTCGTTACACATGCAACCTGTTAATGTGCTAATAACTATTGAACCACAAGCAAATAAAAAAATAAGAATTACAGCCGATAAAGAAAACGCACTATTTTACCCGTTAAAAAACACTGACAGTAAGATAATTCAACCATTTGAAATTGATACTGTTATAAACCAGGGAGAATGGATTATCAATAAGCAGCTGGCATTTAAAATAGATTCAATTGATTTAGAATTGGAAAACAGCGCTTACTGCTTCAGCATCAACTCAATACAAAAACAAATCAGCTTTTATTCAGAGTTGGAGGTCAATATCGACAAAGAATCGACACTGATGAATTTATCGCTTACCACAAGCCATCCAAAAAAAGCAATTGATTTGTTGAACGGTTTAATTTATGCCTATCAAAAATCGCAAGTACAAAAAATACTGGATGAGAAGGAAGAGTCAATAAAATTTATCGACCATTTACTAATAGAAGTTTCTGATACGCTTGCTACCTATGAAAATGAACTAACCAGCTTTCAGACGGAAAATCTTGCTGTGGGCATTGATGCCAAGAGCCAGGATTTATACTCCAAATACAGCAACATAAAAACAGAACTGTCGAAAATATCGTT
>CAYPSX010000059.1:0-3729 GCA_964413185.1 uncultured Bacteroidales bacterium | reverse complement strand
CCCAATTAAGCAAATTGCCAATGACCAACAAGCAATTGAATGCTTACGAACGAAAATTCCAAATAATAGATAATCTGTACACCTTCTTGTTGAAAAAACGCTCGGAGATGCGCATTGAAAAGTCGGCAATTCAGCCAAAAAATGAGGTTATTCAAAACGCAACCGAGCTCACTACAAATATAATTGGGAGAAGCCCCGTTCAAATAATTCTTATAGCCATAATTTTGGCCCTGGTTATTCCTTTTGGTGTTATTCAATTAAAATCTATCCTGTTTAACAGAATCGAAGATGAAACACAAATTCAACGCTATTCAACTATTTCTACCATCGGGCATATATTGCGAACCGCAAAAAACAAAGACAATGTTTTTGCAGAGCCGGTTTCAAGCTGTGCCGAGGCTTTTCGAACCATCAGAACTAATATTCATTTTTTCAGCACAGACGAGGAGGCCAAAATATTCCTGGTTACCTCCACAAAACAAGGTGAGGGTAAAAGTTTTATTGCCCGAAATTTGGCCAAAGCATTTGCTTATGACAACCAAAAAACAATTCTTTTAAATTTCGACTTGCGCAAACCCTCCTCAAATGATCATGGTATATCAACTTATTTAATTGACAAGGCAAAAATCAAAGATATCATACGAAAAGATGATGAGACAGATATAATTCATTCGGGTCCACAACCCCCAAATGCCGGGGAATTGATCAATAACTACCGAACGGGCGAATTATTTCAATATCTGAAGAAAAATTACGACAAGATTGTTATTGACAGTCCGCCCCTCGTACCTATCTCAGATGCGAGTATTTTATCGCATTACAGTGATATTCAATTATTTGTTATCCGATTGAATTACACACCTTATGAATTATTTAAGCAAACTATTAAAAAGCCCATTTTTCAAAATTTTACGAAACCCTTGTATATAATCAATGATATCAAGCCTCAAAATTTATATTATTCTGCATATAATTACCAGGAAAAAGCCTATTCAAAAAGCAGCCATAAGAAGGCCTGACTATCACTTTCAATATTAATTTTTGCGACTATAGTTTAATTGCTCCTGTGGCTGCCAATCGACTCCCTTGTTCCGGGAAACATACGTATGTATACTAAAGCCTTCAGGTGTAATATTTTTGATTTCGTATTTTATGTGTACGTCTGGTTCCTCATCTTTTTTCAAATTCACGTTTACATTATTTACAACCAGGGCAGAGTCGTTAAAATTACCCGTTAAAACACTTGCTGTGCCGTAAAAATCGTTGAGCATAATCATACGGTATTCCTTTGCTTTATCGTCGAAAGTCCAGTTTATTTCACGCGCTATTGGAATAGAGCGTTGGTATAATATTTTTTCTTTCAAGATATTGTGAAAAGAAAATTCGATAACAGATTCTGTATTATCTGTGACTCTCCAACCCCGCCTGCTAAATGACTTAACTTCGACTGTATAAACACCGGCGAGTTGTTTCAGGCGTTCAATTTCTTCTGATAAGGGAGGATTAAAAATGGAAGAATCAATATTGGTGTTTATCTCAACCTTTTCAATTTCTGTTACCCGATAGCGGGTGCCAAATGTCCGTTCAAAATAAAATGGCAGAATAACGCCCTCTACTTCGGTAAACTCGTCGAAATAAGTAAATTGCGAAGTCGGGTAAGCAAAATCTGTCCAGGGTGACTCCATTTTGTATTCGAGAAAAGTCTCTGCATTAAGGTACCAAACCTGTTCCCATTTATTATCGCGGGTAAGCTTTATTTTGTACACATCTACACCCTCGAGATTTTCTTTTCCTTCAAATTCTGCAACATACCCCTTCTCTTTGTATTTGTAAAAAGGTGTGACCAAATCGGCTTTTTGGTGCAATCTGAGTTGTTCGGTTTTATTCATTCTTCTTGGAAACGGTATTTCGAGCCACAGGTCTATTACCCAAGCCATTTTACCGTTGAAACCCTCAGTAATAGTGTGTTTCCCGAGTTCATGCTTATCGTAATACAAGCCCGAGCGGGTTTTATATGCAGTAAAAGGTTTTCTGAGACTGAAACCCGTAAAATGCCCGGTAACTTTCATGTTTTCGATTTGGGCAATGGCATCGGTTCCTCCATGTGCATCAATATGTTTCTTAATGATACTATCTGCAGACTGAGCCTGTATTTTAGAAACAGCGAATGCAAATATTATGGTAAAAAAGACTAAGTATTTCATACGGCTAAATTTTATATAATGTGTACGTTCTATAATCAAAGCTGGTTTTTTGACAGGTCAAAACAGGCTATTTGCGAATGATTACGGACGAGCAAATGCCCGTTTACGAATGTAGGCGCTGTCCATGACCGGCCTTCGATGGCCTCAAATCCGGAAATTTCATTATATTTCGCGGGATTAGCTTCAGCAATTACAATCTTACCTTTATCTGTTAATATCACAAGATTTCCATCAACCAGAGTCAGGCTTCCTTTGCCCAGGCCACGTTTGCTCCATTTCACGCTTCCGTCTGCAGCAGAAATACAGCGCAGGGCGGCTACACTAAATCCATAAATGTGTTCGTCATAATAAATTGATGAACTCCAGTGGTTTTTCATTGCCGGGCTCTTGTACACTTCTGCTACTTTTTTATTATCAATCTGAAGCATTAATGCGCCGGTAGAATTTACAGCAGACAGAAAAAGCTTGTTCGGTTCTATAAACATTGGGATTGCAGTTGGGGCGTTCATGGGCATTTTGTACGTCCAAAGGGTATCTCCATTGGTATTAAAGCTATACAAATAACGTCCGTTGGCAAAAATGGTTTGTTTTTCACCCTCTATTGAGATGTGAATCGGAGAACAGTAGGCTGCTGCACCTCTGCCAAACGCCCAAATTTCGCTGCCATCTTTTGGATTAAATGCTGCAAAAGCCTTATTTTCTTTTCCACCCACCTCAACGACCAGCTTACCTTCGACTAAAGCAGGCGAAGCAGAATACCCCCAACGTGGTGTTGAGCTGCCGAAATCTTTCCTGAGATTCCTTTCCCAAACAATTGACCCGTTGCTTTGCGACATGGCAAACAACTTTCCTGAGCCCGTAAGCCCGTAAATATTTTCATGATCGAGTACAGGTGTAGAACGTGGGCCGTTTCCCCACCCGTCAACGTCGATAAAAATAGTATCAATAAGCTTGGTCCAAAGCTTTTCACCGGAAGCAATATCGATGACAGTTACGTATTCATTGCCTGAAATACTATCGGTGTTAGAGCCGTACATTGTGAAACAACGCTCGCCCTGAACAACAACTTCGGAAAAGCCTTCGCCAAGGTCGAATTTCCACAAAGTTTTAGGGTTAAGTTGCTCCCAATTGATGTTTTGGCCATTTAGGGCAGCAGTTCCGTTTCTTAAATTTCCACGAAACTGTGGCCAGCTGTTCTCGTTTAAATTTTGTGCTATTGAAAAATTGCACAAAAATACAGCAAACACTGTTGTAAAAGTTTTTAAAATAAATTTTCTCATGGTTTTGGGTTTAAAAGGGTTTGATCTTATTCAGGTTTTCACAATATAAATATAAATCAAACTAACCCATTTATGCAAACTATTGATAATCAAACAACAGAATTGCACAAAATCGTGCAGTAATTATTAATTTCGAACATTATTTTAATTAGTGTCCGTCAATAAACTCCATTTTCTGCATTTCGACATAGCTCAATGTATCACGTTATTCTCACTCAAACTCGTATCATCCCGATGAATCGGGA